>DYTG01000160.1 GCA_020726085.1 Sulfurovum sp. | reverse complement strand
TGCAATGAGTTTGAGTGCAAAATCCAACTGCTCCACCACGACCTCGATAGTGATACCCTGCCCCATGTCTATGATGGTATTATCTCCTCCATGACCATTCACCACATCGCCAATCAACAAAAGCTCTCTGAGAAGATGTACGCTATGGTTGCACAAGGGGGATTTATCGCTATTGCCGATTTGTACAAAGAGGATGGGACGTTTCACGATGATAACACGGGAGTTTTTCATTTTGGCTTCGAGCATGAGGTTTTGGAAGAGATTGTCAATAACGCTTTGCCATACCCAGCTCTTGCCTCTCCGCCTTGTTTCTCTTCGACGATTCTTTTACCTATTTGCCAATAGGTTTGGGTCATGGTAGTGTTGATGGTTTGATAGACACTCTTTCTGGCGTTTTGCAAAAGTATTTTGATTTGGTTATAAAAATTATCTCTTATTGTTATGTCGTTTCCTATCCTCACACACTCCCCACCTCATCAATACTTAGCCTAGATACAATTGATTTTTTAAATAGTCAAATACTTTTTATATTTTATCCAAATTTGCGTTACAATCCAACGCTTGGCACGAGATTAGAGTATCGCTTTTAGGTGTTGGGCTACTCTAAAGCTATTGGCGTAGATGCTAAAGGTGTAGGGGAGTGAACCGCCTGTAGGCATAAAGCTTCCATCGGTGACATAGAGATTATCCACCTCATGGCTTTTGCACTGTTTGTCCAGTACGGAGCTTTTGGGGTCATTGCCGAAGCGACAACCACCCGCTTGAAGATTGGTGGGGGGATTGGGAGTGATAGCCCCCTCGACTTGGGTTACTCCCAACGCTTTAAAAAATTTCATCGCTTCAAGGGCGAGGCGATTGCCTATCTTTTCGTTGTGGGGGTGTGAGGCGATGGCTACTTTGGCGACGGGCATACCGTAGCAATCGTGACGCTTGGTATCAAGAGTGACGTAGCATCCATCATGAGGCAACCAGTCGTTAAAAATTTCAAGCGTGAGCTTTTTTTCGTGGTTAAATCTGCGGTAGAGTTTATCGTAGAGAGCTTCTCCCCAGAGGAGTTTGTTGTCGTGCCAAATGCTCTTGTAGGCTTTGCGAATGGGGTTGGCGTGTTCGAGGTGAAGCTCCATAATCCCTCCCTTTTGATTGTCGATAGCGTAAAAATCCTTGATAACCCGATTGACAAAAAGCCCCTCTATCATCAATTGCTTTAGATCGCACTGCTTTTGGGTGAGCGTCCCCTCTAATGTACCTCCACCGCTAAAGAGCAGATTTTTGCCTACTTGTCCGTTGTTGTTGGCTAGACCGTTGGGGAAGTTGGAAGAAGCGGAGTTGAGCAGTAATCTTGCACTCTCGATAGCTTGTGCGGCGACTACAAAAACCTTGGCTTTGAGGGTGCGTTTGAGATTTAAATCTTTATCCATATAGCTCACATAGACAACTTTGCCCTTTTGTTCGTGGAGTTTAAGGACGTGGGCGTTGGCAATGATGGTGAGATTACCCATTTGCAGTGCGGGGATTAGGAGGGCCTCAAGCGCGCTTCCTTTTGCACCGCTACTGCAACCGTAACTGCCACAATAGTTGGAGTAGTAACACTTGTTTCGTGTGGGCGTATCGTGCGTAAGAATGGCTCTAGGAGTCACAAGCGTTTGTACGCCTATTGTACGTGCTACGCTATCAATGAGATGGGCGATGGGATGCTCTTGGGTGGGAGGATAGGGGAAATGGGAGTGTTGGCGAGGAGGCTCAAAGGGGGCATTTTGATAGACTCCACTTACTCCCACGATACGCTCTACGATGTCGTAATAGGGAGCCAAATCGCCGTAATCTATCGCCCAATCGACGATATTAGCCCCCTCAATCGCTCCAAATTTGGAACAGAGTCGAAAATCATCGGGATGGAGACGATGAAAAAAACCGCTCATAAAGTTGCTCGATCCCCCTACGATAGTGCCGTTCCAAAAGTTCCAATGGGTATGCGTCGTAGGGTACTCTTGCCCCTCTTGCAAGATGGTATGGAACTCTTTGGAGCGATTGGGGGTAACGATGCTACGTTTGGTATAGGCTATCTCATCTTTGGAGAAATCGCTACGTTTGTAATACTCTCCTTTTTCAAGCACGACGACCTTTTTTCCTGCACGGCTTAGCTCATAAGCGATAGGTCCTGCACCCGCACCGCTTCCGATAATGCACACATCAACCACGGGCTTTGCCAAAAGGAGTCTTTGCCATGGGTTGCGGGGGAGTGTGACCAAAATTTCTCCACCCTTGCATTTTGGTATTTCCTCCATAAATGGGATCACCTAGCATCGCTTCAAGCCCATAGTAGAGGAGTTGGCTAAGCCACTCTTGACCCTCTAAAGTCTCTTCAAATCTCCGCAAAACCATCTCTTTTTGAGGTGGAGCATAGATTAAAAAAAGTGGATACTCACGTGCGAGTCGCTTAGCCCCCTCAAACAAAAAATGCACATCCTCCCCAGAGAAACTCGGATGCCTCATGACAAATTGCAAATAGCCCCAAAATCCCAAAGCCCTAGCCCCCACAAAGCGTGAAGTAGTAGGAAAAAGATGCTCCAAAGTAGCTACCAAAACCCTATGATTGGGCAAACCACTCCCAAAAGATTTGACTCCCAACAACACAAGCGTTGCGAGTAAAAAAACTCTTCGTTTCATCGATACAGACTCCTTTTTGAACATTTGATTATACAAAAAAATCCTTTGAGTAGAGTTTTTGTAGCTATTAATCTCAAATAAGCTACAAT
>DYTG01000001.1:32062-42333 GCA_020726085.1 Sulfurovum sp. | reverse complement strand
AAGACCTATGAGCAAAAAAAGAGAGGATTTTTTATGAAAACTATACCAAATTTTAAAGACCAAAGCCAAGAGATAGCTTTTTGGGAAGAAAATGATGTGACAGATTTTTTTGATACCAAAAGTGCAAAAACTGTACGATTTCCAAATCTCAAAAAATCAACAAAAACTATATCTCTACGACTTCTAGAAGATATGCTTGAAACCATCAAAGTAAAAGCAAATGCCTTAGATATATCCTATCAATCCTTTATCAGAATGCTACTGCAAAAAGAGTTATCGGTATCGAAATAGTAATTTGTCCAGTTTCACCACTTTTAATATCTCTACATATTTGCGTAAAGCTTGATAACACTTCATCTTTTGTAGTATTGTCTTGTGAAATTGTAAAATCGCTCACTTTGGGCTGAAATTGAACTACAAGCTTTTTTATCTCTTGTATGAAATCTTGTGAATCTTCCTTGATTTGCAGTGAAACAGTAGTCATATTTTACTCCATTTGCTTATAAATTCTGTTTTGTTCTAGCAGATTTTGACGGGATTGCAAATAGCCTCTTTAGTAAACAAATCCCACTTCTTTAAGTGCCTCATAGATATAGATTTGCATCGCATTGCGTCCCAGTCCACACCATGAAGGGGCCAAAAGTGTATCGTCATCAATACCTGCTGTAACACGTTGAATAGAGATAGTATCGGGTTTTATTTGGATAGTTTTGGTGAGTGTATCAAGATAGAGTTGGCGGCTAATGGGTTCAAATTTGCCCAATAGGTAATCATTGCCAAGAAGGGTGTTTTTGACGACATAGAGCGGATGGTATTTGACCGAATCGATCCCCCACTCGTAGCTTGTTTTGGCACTTTGCAACATCATCTCTTGCGTTTCGCCTGGCAAACCAAAGATAAGATGACCGCAAATATTAAGCCCCAAAGCTTTGGTTTTGGCAATTATTGTTTCAACGCTTTTGACATCGTGTCCTCGGTTGATTTTTTGGAGTGTCTCATCGTAAATCGATTGAATGCCGTACTCTATCCATATCTCATGTTTTTGACTAAGCAAGGCTAAATACTCCAGTGTCTCATCGGTAATAGAGTCGCTTCGTGTACCGATACTAAGTCCTATCACATCGGGGTAGGTGAGGGCTTTGTCGTAGAGTATTTTGAGCGTCTCAAAAGGGGCGTAGGTGTTGGTAAAGGCTTGAAAATAGACGATAAACTTTTGTGTGCCGTAGTTTTGGCGTTGATACTTTTGGGTGGTTTTGATTTGATGGTCTAATTGAGCCAACTGTTTGGCAAGAAGCGGATTGTAGGGGCTATCGAGATTGAGAAAAAATTTGCCTTTGTTGCGTTCCAAATTGGGACTAAAGGAGTCGTTTTGACAAAAGGTACACCCCCCCCTAGCCACTTTGCCATCAATATTGGGGCAAGTAAATCCGCTGATACCCAAAGGAATTTTGCTTACTTTGACCTTGTATTTTTTTTTGAGATACCTACCAAATGTATTGAGTTGTTTCAAACTGTGTTTCCTTGTTTATCTATAATATAGTGTTCAAATTGGGTTTTGTATTTTGGATTATCTTTAATAAACCATCTTTTAAATGCTGTAAAAGCAGATTTGTTAGAGAGTTGTTTGATAATCTCTCGTTGGTAATCCCCTTGCTTCTCTTCATCTTCGCTTCCAAAATATTTTAAAACCAAACTTGTAAAATCACTCATCTCATCATAAAGTCTATTGCGTTGACTCTTGGCTTGTATTTTATTAAGACTTTTATGATTTGTGCCATTGTCAATATCAATCAATATTTGAACACTATTTTGTGTCTCTATGCTACCATCAAGAGCTTCAATCACAACTTTATTATTTATCAAGTTATCATCTAAAAAATATCTTATTTTTCTATCTACCCCATCACTTTTAACCGTACAATTTAATAGTGGCTCTCTGTCTGACTTGATATGATTGCAATGATTACAAGCCCAAAAAAGATTAGCCCATTGAAACTTACGAATCAAATTAATATTTTTATGAGGTGCAAAGTGTTCAATATTAATAGCTTCTATATCTTTGGTCTCACAAATATAACATTTATTTTTAAAATCTTTTTGTAGCTGATTAATCACATCTGGCTCTTTGTATGAGCCATTCTCTTTTGTTGATTCACTTGCTAAGGAGCCAAGAGCAGGATATGTTTTTGCAAAAAAAACCATACTAAACTCCTAATTTTTCTAACTCAATTTTATTTAGAATATATCCTAACTCTTCATTGTGATAGTGTGGCAGTTTATCAAAAAAGATTTCTAATTTAAAATACTTTGTAAGTTCTTCTTCGCTTATCTCTTTATTTATTCGTTTTTGATTGAGTGTTTTATATTGTGAAAGTTTACTTTGCAACTCTTGTGCGTACTTATCGACATTAAAATAAGTTTCTACCAATGCCTCATAAGAGTATCCTGATAAATCTTCTACTATGGTTTTTTGTTCCAAGTCACAAATAACTGCATTGGATAAGGAGGAAATTACAAAGGGGCTATGGGTAGCCACAATAAACTGGATATTGGGAAAAAAGCTTGTAAGCAGTGGCATAATGTTTTTTTGCATCTCTATATGAAGATGAGTTTCAACTTCGTCGATTAATACAATGCCCTCACTATCAAAACCTTTAGACTCGGTCGTTTCAATTTTAAGTAGTATCTCAGTCACAATATCAATAATTGCCAAATAGCCATCGGAAAGAGTGGTAAAATCAAAGAGTTCACGAGTACTTCGTTTAATCAAAAAATTATAACTCATAATATTGCGTCTATCAAATTGTAATTCAAGTGAGTCATCATTAAATATCTGCCTTAACATCTTCTCGAAGTTGTTAAACCAATTATCGATTTTTTTAACGGTTTGTGTGTCATTATCATCTTTGGCAAACGAGCGTTTAGCTTTGAGGGCTACAATATATTTTAAAAAGTACTTATTTAACTTTTCATCTTTAATTTTGGAGAGTTCTATCTTTTCAATGCCATTGGGTTTATCCATACTATTTGTGGTTCGTTTGGCAGAAAAAAAGGCGTAAATCATTTCACCTTTTTCAAAAGTAACAAAGTTGATATCAGTTTTAATAAAAACTTCACCTTTCCCAAGTAAACTATTATTTAATTCTTCCAAAACCGAACTTTTACCACTTCCATTTTTACCTGTGATAATAAGATGTTGTCTTTTCTCATTATCTAGTGGTATGGTAAAGTCTATTATATTCCTGACATTTTTAATATGAATATTTTGGATAAAAAAATTTGTATTACTCATATTAATCAACCTTTATCCTATCAAACTTAATGACTACTACACGAGGGAGATTCACAGCTACCCCCTGCAAAGTAGTTGCCATCGAAGCTTACGAGTGAGTACTCCCTATCGTTGCCCAAAGCCTCTTTGAGTCCCTCGATAGATAGAAATCCTAGTGACGTTGCCCCTATCTTTTTGCTAATTTGAGCGGGTGTTTTGTTGGCAGAGATAAGCTCTTTTTTGGTGGGTGTATCGATTCCGTATCGACACGGGTATTTGATTTCGGGAGCTGCGATACGCATGTGTACCTCTGCTGCCCCTGCGTCTTTGAGCATTTTGACGATTTGTTTGGAGGTGGTTCCTCTTACCAAAGAGTCATCAACAATGGCTATGCGTTTTCCCTTGATGAGGTTTTGGATAGGAGAGAGTTTGAGACGCACTTTAAGGTCTCGCACCTCTTGGGTAGGCTCGATAAAGGTACGCCCTACATAATGATTGCGTACAATGGCCATCTCAAGCCCTACGCCCAGTCCCTTAGCATAACCTAGTGCCGCTGCTATCCCACTATCGGGTACGGGCAAGACAAGGTCGATTTCACAAGGCTCTTCTTGAGCTAATCTTTGTCCCATTTTAAGACGCATCTCATAGACATTTTTGCCATCGATGATGCTATCGGGTCGTGCAAAGTAGATGTATTCAAAAGCACACGGGCGATAGTCGCTTGGAAAGAGTTGTTGCGATAGTGGCTCTTTGTCACCATCAAAAATAAGCATCTCGCCTGGGCGTATGTCACGGATAAATGTAGCTCCCACCAAATCAAAAGCACACGTTTCACTTGCGACGATGTATCCCCCCTCTTTGAGCTTCCCCAGACTCATGGGGCGAATGCCGTAGCGGTCACGAATAGCAAACATTTTTGTACGGCTTTGAATCACAAGGCAATAGGATCCTGTGAGTTTGTTGATGGTATCTTTGATGCGGTCTTCAAGAGAGTCTTTTTGGCTTTTGGCGATCAAATGAACGATGTTTTCGGTATCCATATCGCTTTGAAAAATAGCTCCTTTGGCTATGAGTTCATTGCGTACTTCGTTTTTGTTTACCAAATTGCCGTTGTGTGCAATGGAGATTTCGCCCAGTTTGTAGCGTGCAAAGACGGGCTGAGCATCAAGGATAGAATCGTTCCCAGCCGTGGAGTAGCGGTTGTGACCAATAGCCATTTTGCCTTTGAGAATCCTAAAAGAGTCTTCATTAAAAATCTCTGTAACGAGTCCTCTTTTTTTGAAAGTATGGATTTTGACCCCATCGCTTGAACTAATCCCTGAAGACTCTTGCCCACGATGTTGCATCGCAAAAAGAGCATAATAGGCAATTTTGGAAGCCTCATCCGAACCGTAAACACCAACAATTGCACACATATCTATCCTTTATATTCCCAAGCAGTCATTAATCGTATAAAATCCTACCTCTTGAGCTATCAACCATTTGGCAGCTCTTAAAGCACCCTTTGAGAAGGTCTCTCTACTTGTAGCGGTATGGTTGAGTTCCAAAAACTCGCCATCGTTGTAAAATCCTACCGTGTGGCGACCCACAATATCACCGCCTCTTAGTGCCATAACGGCTATCTCCTCTTTGCTTCTAGCCCCGATTTGCCCATCTCGACCGCTAATGCGTACGCTATCGAGATCAACGCCTCGCCCTTTGGCGGCAAATTCACCCAAAGTAATAGCCGTACCCGAGGGAGAATCCACCTTATGGCGATGGTGTTGCTCTACAATCTCTATATCAAAATCTTTGAGTGTATGCGAAACACGTTCGACGAGTTGTTTGAGCAAAGCAATACCTACCGACATATTGGATGAGTAGAGCAAAGGCATCTCTTTGGAGACCTCTTTCATAAGATTTTGTTGGTGGGATGTAAAACCCGTCGTTGCAATCACAAGAGGCTTAGGATTTTTAAGGGCTGCTTCAAGCAACGCCTGTGTTGCTTGTGGGGCAGAAAAATCTATCACAACGTCGCAGTGGTTGAGTAGTTCATCTATAGAGTTGGTGATAACCACTCCTGCTCCTACCTCTTTTTTGAGTTCATCAAAGACATGTACGCAACTAAGCATCGCTTCGCTATCGTGGGCTAAATTCTCAATAAGTAATGACCCCACACGTCCTGTGCTGCCGACTATTCCTACTTTAAGCATTAACTTCGCTCCTGAATGTAGGCTATGACTTGAAGTGCGGCGATTGCTCCATCACTTGCAGCGCAAACGACTTGTTTGGGGGCTTCGATGCGTATATCACCCGCTACAAAGAGTCCCTCAACGTTGGTTTTCATGCTCAAATCAACAATCACTTGCCCCCAATCATTAACGGCACAGATAAACGCACCGTTGGCATCTTTGAGTACGCTGTTGTTTACATCATGCCCCACAAAGACAAAAAGCCCCGTATTAGGCATATCGGTGATTTCGCCTGTTTTGATGTTTTTGATTTTGACACCATCAAGCCCCATCATGCCGCCGTACGCCTCTTCGATGATGCTATCGGTGATGAGGTGAATGTTTGTTTTTTTCATGACACGTTCAAGCGTGGGAGGGGCAGCACGAAAGGTATCTCTACGGTGTACGACATAGACATCGCTGCAAATATTAGAGAGATAGAGTGCCTCTTCGAGTGCTGTATCGCCTCCACCTAGTATGGTCACGGGTTTGTTTTTGTAAAAAAATCCATCGCACGTCGCACAGGTACTCACACCCTTGCCAAAAAACGCATCTTCGCCTTTGAAATTGGCTCGTTTTGGGGTCGAACCCGTAGCAACAATCACGCTCATAGCCTCGATACTCTCGCCACTTTCCAAACTCACGACAAAGTGTTCACCGCTTTTGGCTATACGTTCAACCTTTTTCATCTCATGCTTAAGTCCAAAGTGAAAGGTTTGTTCTTGCCATGTGTTCATAAAATCCATACCCGTTTTACCGTGTTCAAAAAACCCTGGATAGTTCTCGATTTCAGAACTTTGCGTGATTTGTCCTCCTGGCATTCCTAGTTCAAACATGACGACATTTTTGAGTCCACCACGCGTAGCGTACAGTCCAGCCGTCATTCCTGCGGGTCCTCCACCGATAATAGCACAATCTAACATCTTCTCTCCATCTATTGTTTATTTGAATTTTTTAGTTTAATGATTGTATCGAAAATCAAATTATAGCAGAGTATCATTGAGTTTCAAAGACAATCTATCAAAAAACTCTTTAGTTGATGCTAATGTATCCATTCATTTTGCTGAAAAACCCATCTCTTTATTCCTATCATATATGGATTTTGCTGATTTGAAATACCCAAATTCAAAGTCGTTGCTTGTGGCAAAAAAATTAAAATAGATTACTTCGTGCCTTGCAATGAGTTATTAAATGCAAATAGGCTATAATATAAAATTAAATTTTTAATATCAAATAAGTATCTAAGGAGAGCAACGATTTGAAAAAGATACTCGTGTTAATTTTATTTTTACAAGGATGGTTAATGGGTGCACAACTCAAACAAATTGAAATCAATGGAGTCAAAGTCGATGTTATTTATGAACAAAGCGATTATATTCCTACGGTGTCGATGCAGATTATTTTTCGCCAAAGCGGATTTTTAAATGAAAGCAAACTAGGACTCGCCTCGTTTAGTGCTGATATGCTCAATGAAGGAACGCACAAAGAGGGAAGTTTTGCTTTTGCTCAAAAGCTTGATGCTAGGGCGATTACGCTTCATGTCAATAGCGGCGATGAGACCTTTGGTATCGAAGTTGAATCGCTCAAAGAGTATTTTGATGAGGGCGTTGCATTGCTTGTAGAGCTTTTAAATGATCCCAACTACACCCAAGAGGCGTATCAAAAGGTACTCAAACAAGCATTGGGACGTATCGAGAAAAACAAAACTGATTTTGACTATGTCGCCTCACGCCAACTCAAAGCGATGGTATTTGACGGTACATATTTGGCGTATCCCAAGATTGGAACAAAGGAGAGTTTGGAGAGCATTACTATCGACGATGTCAAAGGTTTTATTGCTGATGCGCTTACATTAAATAATGTCGTCGTTGTAGCAGGTGGGGATATAAGCTTTGAAGAGCTTAGCGGACGTATCCAAAAGATTTTGTCTCCTTTGTCAAAGCGTGATACAAGCTCTCTCCAAACGTTTGCGATGAAGCCTATTGGGCAGACCAAAGAGTATTACGAAAAAACTCAACAAGCCTATATCTATTTTGCAGCTCCTTTTGCTATCGATTACAACGCTACAGATCAATACAAAGCCAAAGTAGCGGCGAGTATTTTGGGTGCAAGTGGATTTGGAAGCCGTATGATAGAGGAGATTCGTGTCAAAAGGGGACTAGCCTATAGTGCTTATTGTTACTTTGTCAATCATCGCTACATCAACTACTTCACAGGGGCAATGCAGACTAAAATTGAGTCGCAAAAAGAGGCGATTGATGTCGTCAAAGCGATGGTAAAAGATTTCGTCGCCAAAGGAGTGACACAAGAGGAGCTAACTAAAGCCAAAAAATATATTTTGGGATCAGAACCGCTCAAAAATGAGTCGCTTTCGCAACGCCTCTCTAAAGCTTTTTATCACTACTACCATGACAAACCTTTGGATTATAGCCAACAAGAGCTGGAGTTGATTGATAAGCTCACTCTTGAGCAACTCAATGGCTTCATCGCCTCACACCCCGAGATTGCCAAGCTAAGCTTTGCTGTAGTCACCGCCAAAGAGGATAAAAAATAACTCAACCACGATGAAATCTGACGACGATAAAGCTCTCTTTGCCAAGCTCAAAGCCTCTTCGTTGTTGGATTTGGCATTGTGTGTCCCGCTTCGTTACAGTGATAGGCATCTTTCGCAAACGCTTGAAGTGGGCAAAGTTCATACGCTTGAAATAGAAGTCCAAGAGACCCATTTACGCAACGGCAGATGGGTTGTTCGCTGTTGGTTACCTAACTTTAAGATACATCTTCAAGCGATCTTTTTTCGCCCAACTCCCTATCATTTCAACGCTTTCAAGCCTCATGCTACGCATATCATTCAAGGCAAACTCGAAACCTACAACGCTTTTTTGCAAATCTCTCAACCCAAAGTGATTAACAATCCCAGTACCGTCATTCCCTCATACAAAAGTGAACTCAAAACCAGTGAAATACGCTATTTGATAGAGAAGTATGTGACCTACGAAGCCCTAACAGATGAGGGATTGGAGCCTATTCATGCCAATCGTCTCCTCTCGTTGCACTTTCCTAGTTCTTTGGATGGGATTGTGGAGGAGAGGGGCTTTGCATCGCCTATCGTAGAGACGCTTAAATACGTCGAGGCGTACAACCATATCAAAAAACTCTCCAAAAAAAAGCGAAACTATACGCCACTTAGGGCATTGGATGGTGCTATTGAGCCTTTTGTACAAGCTTTGCCATTTTGCCTCACCCTTGAACAACGCCAAATCATTGCCCAAATACGCAACGATCTCGCCTCATCGACCAAAGCAGCACGGCGTATGATAGTAGGCGATGTAGGAAGTGGTAAAACGATGGTGATTTTGGCAAGTGCGATGATAGCAGGGCATAATGGCTCTATTTTGATGGCACCTACGTCGATATTGGCTCAACAAATCTACGAAGAAGCCACCCGATATCTTCCCACACTCACAATCGCTCTTGTCATGCAAAGCATCAAAGAGTCGCAGGATTTGGCTCAATTTGACTTTATCATCGGTACACACGCATTGCTTTACTGTGACAATTTGCCCCAAGTGGCTTTGATAATGGTCGATGAGCAGCACCGCTTTGGTTCAAATCAACGCCGATTGCTTGAGAATATGATGAGTCAAGGTGGGCGTCGTCCTCACTATTTGCAGTTTTCGGCTACGCCTATCCCTCGTACCCAAGCGATGATAAACTCTACTTTCATTGATGTCTCTTTGATAACGACAACACCTTTTGAAAAGGATATTACCACCGTTACGATTTCCAAAGAGCATTTCAAAAAACTTTTGGTTCATATCCAAGAGGAGATAATGGCAAACCATCAAGTCCTTATCGTCTATCCACTTGTAGAAGCCAGCGAAGCCATTGCCTATCAGTCGCTTCAAGAGAGTGAGGAGTTTTGGCGTAAACGATTTGAGGGAGTTTATGTAACGCACGGCAAAGACAAAAACAAAGAGGGTGTGCTTTTGGAGTTTCGAGAACAAGGCAAGATACTATTGGCGACTACCGTTATAGAAGTAGGTATCTCGTTGCCAAATCTTACGCTTGTCGTTATCGTCGGTGCGGAGCGGTTGGGACTGGCGACGCTTCACCAGCTTCGGGGTAGGGTGGGGCGAAATGGGCTAAAAAGTTGGTGCTATCTCTACTCCAACCATTTACCCAATAAGCGTTTAGAAGCCTTTGCGCAAACCTTTAGCGGATTTGACATATCAAGGCTTGATCTCCAATACCGCAACAGCGGTGATATTTTGGAGGGCAAAAACCAAAGCGGAGAGCAATTCGTCTGGCTAGACCTTGTCAATGATGAGGAGATAGTCGCCAAAGTGCAAAAAATGTTAAAACTATCTTAAATAACTTTTTAAAATTAAAAATACCATTTTAAGTACCAATTAATCCATATCATTGTAAAATAAACTAGAATAAAGCGTGGCAAACCATTTGTCTAAATCAAGCCTAGGGGCTATAAAAAACTTTTGAAAGGAATTTATGATGAAAACCTATCATAAAATTTATAAACTATTACTACTGTTAATCTTTATGGCACTACCGCAAAGTTTGATGGCGGCTAATCAAAAACCTTTGTTGAATGATGTGTCTGATCAAACTATTTTTTTGGGAGCATCACTCAATATCCAAACCAATGCAAGTGACCCTGATGGCGACTCCTTGACCTACACACTTAGTGGAAACAGTGATTTGTCAATTTCACAAAGTGGATTGATTACGGGGACACCTACGACCATCGGAAGTTCAACCGTTACCGTTAC
>DYTG01000001.1:0-31962 GCA_020726085.1 Sulfurovum sp. | reverse complement strand
GTGGATTGATTACGGGGACACCTACGACCATCGGAAGTTCAACCGTTACCGTTACTGTAAGTGATGGGGCGTTGAGTGAATCTCAATCTTTTACTTTAACAGTCACCGAGCCCGTCAATAATGCTCCCGTTATATCAGGAGCAGAGCTTACAGCAAGGGTATGTACGCCTTTTAGTTACACCATGCAAGCAAGTGACCCCGATGGTGATACATTGAGCTATGGTATGTATTGGTTGCCTGAGGGCATAAATGAACCTACCGCACAAGGTGTTGTAAGTGGAGAGCCTAGATTTGTATTGAATCGCTATTTAGCTGGTGGGTATGTAAAAGATGAGCATGATGTACGAAGTGATGCCCCAATCTATTTGACAATATACGACAACCAAGCTCCTCTATTGAGTGATATTCCCAATCAAGAAGCTACTGTAGGTAGGCCTTTTTCGCTTACTATCCCATTTCCTACCTCCGCAGACGGTTCACGAGTCACTGAGTTTGGCATTTGGTGGTATCCTCCAGGGTTATCATTTAATGCGGCTACGGGAGTCCTTAGCGGTACGCCCACAGAACCCAGAGCCGAAGATACTATCGAAGTCTATGCCAAATCATGCGGTAAATACACCTCCAAAAAATTTAAAATGAAAGTCCTTGCATCGACTATCAACAATCCACCCGTTATTGATAGCATTAATGGAGATCGAACGCTTGTCGAAGGCGATGCTTTGAGTTTGCAAACCAATGCCAGTGATATCGATGGGGATACTCTAACCTACGCTTTGAGTCAAATCTATCCAACAGGTACCAACATAGCTATCAATTCCACTACAGGTCAAATCACAGGAAGCAACTTAACTCCACGAACCTACTATCTTACAGTCCAAGTCAATGATGGCAATGAAGGAGTGGTTGAGAAGGATATAGAAGTCACGGTAGAGGCTATGCCAGTAGGAAGCGGTTTGCTAGGCAACTACTACAACAACAAAGAGTGGAGCGGAACGCCTCTTATCAGTCGAGTCGATCCAGTGGTAGATTTCAATTGGGGCAATGGCAATCCAGGTGGAGGATTGGGCAACAACAACACATCAGTGAAGTGGAGCGGACGTATCTATATCCCCAAAGAGGGTCAATACACCTTTTCGTTTAATCACGATGATGATCTTAGGGCTACGATTGATGGTGTAGAAGTTTACTATAAAAACACATGGAGTGGCAACAACTATCTCAACGCTGAGCCTAAGAACTATACAAAAGGTTTTCATACGATTGAGATTGCATTTATCGAAAAATATGGAGGAATGAGAGCACACTTTAGATGGAAAAATGATCAATCCATCACTGCAAATGTGATTGTACCATCAAGCAATCTTTTTCCTGATAGTGTAGTGAGCAATCAACCTCCTGTCATTGAGGGCATTGATGGGGATATGAATGTGACAGCAGGAGAGAGTGTTTTGATTGATGTCAATGCAACCGATGCCGATAATGATACGTTGCAATACGCCATGAGCGGCAATGAATATCTAGCTATAGATCAGAGCGGAGCTATTACGGGTGAGCCGTTGATAGAGGGTATCTATCCTATTAGAGTGAGTGTATCGGATGGAATCAATGAGCCTGTTTATGCTAATTTCTCCTTGATAGTCTCTTCGACAACTTTGGGCAATCATCCACCCGTTCTTGAAGATATTAGTAACAAATGGGTTAACATTGGTGATGCACTGGAGACGATTACTGTGAATGCTACCGACGAAGATAACGACACGCTAAGCTTTACCGTAGTAGGTTTGCCCAACGGAGTAGCGTTTGATGACACCAACTTAACCATTAGCGGTACACCGTCGCAAGAGGGTAACTATACCGTCAGGGTAACCGTTGTGGATGGTCAAGGCGGAAGCGATAGCGATGAGTTTTTGATCGAAGTAAGTGAAGACAATACAACGGTGCCTATCGTAGAAAATGCCGATGATTTGTGCTACAGCGATGAATTGTACGCTGGTATGTTTTGTATGGATATGGGAATGTGCAAAGGAGGTATCGGATGCGAAACGACTGTGCCGTTAAAAAACATCTCCGTAGCCAATCTCAATGAAGTCAATGTCTATCACGATGAGAGCGGCATGGGCGGTACGTTTGCGGATGATTGTAGCGTCACTCCAACGGGGATTTGCGAAGCAAGTGATGCTTTTAATATGGGACCTATGGGAATGATGGGCAAAAATACTCATTTTATATTCAGTGGTGACATTACTCCTGATCAAACCGATGCAGCCGTATCAACCAAGGCGATGTTTAGCGGTAGCTGTTTTTCAAGCGAGTCTCTCTATGCTACCTATATGAAAGAGGGAGTCATGTACAGAGGCAAGCTCAAAGCGTGTGACGAAACCCCCAGCGACCCTGAGCCTCAAATTAACCAATGCGGACTCTTCCCCAGTGCCTTGCAGACCTATCAAACGTTACAATTTGGCGGCGGTGGCGGTAGTGATACAGTTGTTATTAATGTCGATAACATCGTAGCTACAGCGACCAATCCACCCGTCCAAAGCGATGGGACAACAACGGAGGCTATTTGTACCGCCGTGGACGGTTCTACTTCCAATTGTGATGTCAAACCTCCTCATATTATCGACTATAACATACCCTTTAAGCGTACATCCAATGAAGCCAACGTGAACGTAAATAGCAATACAACCTTTAGCCAATTCAATTCAGCAAACTATACCGTAACCGCACAAAATGTCAATGTCACGTTCAGTGCTGCACAACCTTATGCGGATGGGAGTCGTAAATATATGATGATTGGGCATCTTGATAGCGACAACAAAAAAGGGATTGTTTATACCTTTGATGAAGGGGATTACTATATCAAATCGTGGAGACATCAAGGAAATGATTTAACCATCCGAGTCAATGGCAAAGTAAGAATATTTTTAGATACCTACAGCTCATCTGACTCCTACTCTATTAAATGGGAGGGCAATGAGTTGCATGTCAATGATGGAGGTGTTGCTTCTAATCTCTTTATTTTTGGTAAAGGAGATTTTGTTTTCCCCAATAGCGGTTCGGCTAAATATTTTGTTACGGCATTTTTCTATACCAAGGGCGATTTTAAGTTGGCTGCCAACTCCAATTCAGGCGATGGATTTGTAGGAGGTATTACCGCTGAGGGCGATTTGTTTATCAAAAACAATCAAAAGTTTAAATATGACCCAGAGGGACTGGTTGCCAACGGAATGGGTGCGTGTGGAGCCTTTGTGGAGTTTAAAACAAACAAATACTCTTTCAAAGAGCCTGCCATTGATGGATCGGTGGAGTATGTGCAGTACGAAGAGGTTGAGATTGTTTTAAGTGAAGCGGTGGATAAAGATATTGTTGTCTCCTTTGGGACGTTTGATGGTGACCCATTTGATGAACGTATCCATGCACAAGCTATCTATGACTACATCCCCGATCAATCTAATCCCCAAGAGGTTATTTTCAGAGCAGGTGAAACAAGCAAAAAGGTAGCTACCGTCATTGCACGAGATAACTTGATCGAAAAAGAGGAGACATTCTTTGGGAAGTTGGGCATCATTGACGGTGCGGGTGTCGTGGGGCTAGGAAGTCTCACTGAAACCAACCTTACTATCGCCGAGCAGACCGAAGATGATGTACCGATGTGTTTTGAAGATGATTTTGATGGGGCATTGGATGATAAGTGGCGTACACTCTTCTCTCAAGGTAATTTTAATCCAGGCGTTGTAACTGTCAATGGTGATGGGCGATTGAGACTTACAAAAGATGCTAAGAATCTTGCTACAGCCGTTACCAAAGATTATGAATTTTTGGCAAAGTGGAACCTTATCGAGGTAGAGTACTTTCAATACGCTTACGGTGGGTGCAACGGTGGCGGTTTGGGTGAGTACGGAGCGGATGGTATCGTAATGGTGCTTTTTGATTCGAGCGTAGGACACTCCCCAGAACCAGGTGGATATGGGGGATCGATAGGATACGCCCAAAGAACAAATATAAAAGGCTTTGAGGGAGGCTGGATTGGTCTAGGAATAGATGAGTACGGAAACTTTTCAAATCCTACCGAGGGAAGAAACGGGGGCGTAGGATTTAAACCCAATAACGTCACCATTCGGGGTTCAAGCGGCGATTTGGATGGAAGTACACGTTACTATGGGTACAAATATCTAAAATCCAATATTAGCCTTCCTCATCCAGTAGCTAGTAAAAGCAAGACCAATGTGAACTATCCTGGGGATAAGTACAAATTGCGCATTGATGCAAGAGACCCTGCCAAGCTTTTGATTAAGCTTATGCAAGATTCAGGTAGTGGTTACAACACAATCATTGAGGAGTTTGATGCCAAAGCTCCAGCCTACGCTCAATCGCCTACGCCCGAACGTGTACGTATTGCCTTTACGTCAGGTACAGGGGGCGGATGTAATAATCATGAGATTGATAAGCTTAGCGTCAAGGGAGTATGTCGTGTTTATAGCCCCGACGTTTACAACAAAGGTCCTTTTGATGGATGGAATACCGACAGTAATATCGGAGAGAAGTTTATCCGTACCAAAATAGTCGATCAAGAGTTTACGCTGTTGATAGCAGCGCTTAATCACGAACGAACAAAATACAGTCTCAAAGAAAGAATTCACGCTGGTTTTCCATTCTTTGCCCAAGCCCAAGCCAATCTCACTGCAAGAGGTTACTCTGGAAGTGTGGCGGCGTATGATATCAAAGTCGAATACAAACTCGTCAATACCGAAGGAAGCCCAACGACTCCGCCAGAAATCACCTCTAGTGTCATCAATAATGACATTGGAGGGCAACCCGATAATAACCTCTTCAATGCCACAAAGCATTTTGAATCGGGACAATCCAATCCTATCAAATTGAAAAAATTCCACGTCAATGGTGCCTATAAAAATGTACGTATTCGTTTTAAAATGTGTGCCGATTACGATAAGGTCACCCAAAAATATACCGTCTATCCCTATGAGTCGTGTCCTGTTAACTCGTTGGCTACCACTGGAGAGGGTAACAAATTGGCGTATCGTTTGATCTATTCAGAGGATGATTTTGCTATTCGACCCAAAAAATTTACTACCAATATGGGCAACAATTATGTAGCCATGCGTACTGCTCCGATACAGTTTAAAGCTCTTGATGCCAAAGATGATCCAACGCTTCGCTACAATGATGCACAAGGAACAACCTTTGACATAGGGGTATCCAATGCTCTTTCAGGTGCCAACAACTGTACCCTGCCTACTTTGTCGCCTAGTATCAGCTTTGGAGATGGTGTAGCCGACAACAACTTCACTATCTCAAATATAGGTACTTACAACTTCACCATTGCCGAAAAAATAGGAAGTGAATTTGCAGTAACCGATTCGATTGATACCGATAAAATATTGCGTTTTATCCCTTCTTTGGAAGTCAAAAATGTGCGTATTTTACCCAGTCGCTTAACGCTAGAAGCACTTAATCTCAACAACTTCAACAATCTAGCCTACACCCATCTATCAGGAATGGGACCCCTTAGTACATTGGATACTACGATGGTGGCAACGATGGGGTTTGCTATTAGAGTTCTCAAAGACGACAATACAACCGCACAAAACTACACCCAACAATGCGTAGCACAAGATGCCAGTGCGATCATAAGCTATACGCTCTCAGAGCTATCGGATACGACTTCATTAACCAATTTGCGTTATCGCTTTAATAATAAAGATTTTAGTGCAACAGTCGATAGCAACAATTTAACTAGCAACTGTTTCAATCTAGCTACCATTTCTCGAAATCTCTTTGATGCAGGTAGTGCCACTGTATCGGTTGATTTTAACTTTGATAAAAATTTAGCCGTACCATTGAGTCCTTTTAATTTTGGTATTAGAGATATTAACGTTTCGGAGGCATTTGGCTTGAGTGCGAGTGCATCGACATTGTCGTCAGTAGCCCCTACGCTTAGAGATCGTAATGCTACTTTTGTCTATTCACGAGTACGTCCATCAGAGAGCGATTTGTATTATGAAGAGATATTTGCACCCTCGCACACGACACCGATTTTTAGCGACATCTTTTGTAATCTTGCAGACGGTTGTGCATCGTTTGGTAGATTGGATTTGACCTCAACGGACGATCAAGAGGGTTGGCGTATCAATAATGACTTCAACACGGCAAACAATGAAGGCAACGCACCCGTATCCGATACCAGTCCCAATGCGACAGTAACGCATGGCAATGACAATTTGGTAAACGGTGAAAACCCCAATCTCAATATCGCCTACGGTGGGACAAGGAGACAAGAGGTAACCGTTACCCTCAATCCACCCACATGGTTACGCTACAATCGTGACGACCCCGTTACGGGGCAACCAACGTATGTTATTGAGTTTATGCCATCCAACGATACAGGTTGGTCTGGGGCAGGGGAGACAGGAAGCGTCATTGACAACAATGCAAATATCTCTACCGACAAAAAACGGATGAATTGGTAGGGGACGATAATGAAATGTTTCTATCCAAAAAGCCGCAGAGCCATAGCCATGATAGAGCTTATCTTTGCTATTGTGATTATGGCGATTGTTTTGCTTGGTGCCCCGATGCTTATCTCGCAATCAACCAAAAGTACCTACGTAGGGTTGCAACAAGAGTCTATTAATGCGGCAGCAACACAGCTTAATATCATCTTAACCAAAGAATGGGATCAAAACAATGCCATTGCCAATATTGATTCAAGGGTTCTTTTTGTAGGTGCTGGTGATAGCGAATTGGGTCGTCCTGCAGGGCTAGATAGAAGAGTGGGGGTACCAACTAATAGCTCTCGTAAATTTGTAACAGGGGAGGGGGACTCAGCTACGGCTTCTGCTCCAAGTACTTTTGGAAACGGAAGTGGGAATGATAGTGTAGGGTTTGATGATGTCGATGATTACGAAGGCGATAGAGCTGTACTTAAAGAGGTTGCTAATCCCACTGCACGTTATGCTGACTACAAAGATAGAAACATTAGAATGGATACAACCGTTCGTTATGTGAGCGATTCGACTGGCTATGCAACGGCACGAGTTACATTTAATAATCCTTTTGTGGCTTCCACGACTGCCAACTCCACCAATACCAAAGCCGTAAGCGTAACGCTTACATCCACTTCAAGCGATACCGAGATAGCTTCAAAAAATATTACATTGAGTGCCTTTATGTGCAATATCGGTCACTACTCATTTGCACCTCCAAGGAATGTACCATGAAAAATATACAATCCAAAAAAGCTTTTAGTATGATTGAGTTGATACTTGTGATGGTGGTATTGGGTATCGTTGCTTCTATGGGGGCTACTATCATCGCACAAGTCTATGGCAACTACATCATACAAAAAGGCATACACAACAGCTCAACCAAAGTCGAGTTAGTATCCTCTATCATCTACAACTATTTATCGCAACGCATTGCCAGTACGACAGTAGGAAGAGATGTAAATAACGCCACAAATATACTCCATGTCAATGACATTACCAACCCCGATAATTTTGAGGTGCTTGAGTGGTACGGGATGGCGGTTGAGAGCTTTGGTGCAAACGGAACAGATAATCGCCCTGCATGGAGTGGGGTGTGCGATATTCAATCGCCCCAAACGACAGGAGGCAGTATCGATACCCCAGGTTCAAACCTAGCATTGCTTAGCACAATAGCTTCCAATCTATCTGAAGGTGGAGTGGATGATATGGCGCTTATTTTTTCGAGTCGTACCTTTAGTAGTATACTTGCTTATAATGTCGCTTGTATGGGGTATAGCAACTCCAACTGCATTGTGGGAATCAAAGGTGTGGACAGTGCCAACAGTGTTTTGTTGCTTGATCAAAACTATACAATGCGTATCCATGAACAGTATCAACTCACCCAGAGTGCTTACGCTCTCGTGCCCGTAAAGCAAGCCGATGATGGTAGAGGAAGAAAACTCTATCAATTGAATTTGCGATACAACTATCAGCCGTGGAATGGAGAGAGTTATACCAATGCACCTAGTAAAGTACTGCTTGATAACGTGAGTGTTTTTAGATTTTCGGGAGCAGGAGATACGATACGCTTGAAAATCTGTGTGGATGAACGCATCGGAGAGAAAGAGTATATCTCAATCTGTAAAGAGAAGGCGGTGATACGATGAGACGAGCATTTTCAATGATGATGGCAATTACCGTCATGGTGATCATGATGGGAGTAAGTGCGATGGTATTTACTCTCTCCAATAAAATCATTTTTGCAACTACAACGCAGTTTCAAAAAGAACAAGCGATTTTGTTGGCCAAAAGCTACACCGAATTTACCATTATGTCCATTACGGGAAACAGCGGGATAACGGGTGGAGCGACGTGTGTGGATGGAGTCGATGGGAAAATTGAGGGCATCAAGATTGGCACAAGTGCAACAGGCGATGTCGATTCGGGTATGGGGTATCGTGTGGCTACACGGGTCTCTTATATAGGTAACAATATCACTTGTACCAACCTTAACTCAAGAATACTCGATACCAATCTCACTACCAATACCTCTCCCAATGTGATAATTGATGTTTATGTAGAGTATCGAGATGCCAATTTCCATAGAAGCGGTGATGCTCCATGGATAACCTACCACCGCCGCACCCTTCAAAAAATATAGCATTCAACCTTAAAAGTTGAATGTCTCTCACTTCTATTTACTCTGTATTTATGTAACTGGGCTATAATTTATTGCAAGGTATATAAGTGTAAATTTAGATACGACTATATGCCTATTTTGATCCAAAGGATATGCTATGAACAGAAATATTGTAGGAAGACATTTTGATTTAACCGATGCAATCAAAAGCTATGTAAATGAAGCTCTTGATTCGCTTGACAAATACAATTTGGATATTATCTCTGCAACTACCATTATTTCAGCCGACGAAAAAAAAGGCAAAAAAGGGTTTGGAGTTGAGTTTGTTGTCAATCTCAAAGATAAAAACTCAATTGTAATAACCCAAAACGACAAAGATGTCTATGCCGCTACCGATTTGGCGATTGAGAGAGTCAAAAAATCCTTAAGACGACACGCCGATAAGATCAAATCGCACAGAATTAACAGCTTTAAAGATTTGGGTGATGATGCCGTTGCGGTATTGGATTTTGACCAAAATGTCACAAACGATGAAATTGAGATTGTTCCAATGGATTTGGAGTTGCACAAGCCGCTTAATTTTAATGAAGCAATGGACGCACTTAGAGAAGAAAAAAACAGACAATTTATCGTCTTTAATGACCACGATGGTTTGATGCGTGTCATGTACAAAAGAGCCGATGGAAAGTATGGACTCTATTAATAGTTATTAAGAGTCAAGTTTTTTTGGCTCTTAGCTTAGTTTTACCTATTTTAAGATACTATATCTCTTATAAATTTTTAGATTGAGGTTAATGAATGATGAAAAAAATCCTACTTATGACGTTGGTAATTGTGTTTCTTGCAAGTTGTAGTATTGATACAACCAAAAAAGAGTTTAACGAAACAGCACTCTCGTGGTACCACAAAATTACCAATGCCATTGCTGCAAACGATTTGGACAAAGCCGATGAGTATTATCTATCCATGCGAAGTGAACACACCAAATCGCCACTGCTTCAATCGACTATGATGATACTTGCCCATGCACACATGGACAAAGAGGAGTATCAGTTGGCAAGTTATTACTTCAAAGAGTACAACAAGCGATTTGCGGTAGGCGATAGACAAGAGTATGCCGAGTTTATGACATTAAAAGCAGCATTTTTGGGTATTCGTGATACCAACAAAGATCAAAAATTGATGATAGATACCATTACTAACGCCAATAAGTTCCTCTACACTTACCCCTCTTCACAATATAATTATTTTGTAAATACCATTGTTGTGCGACTAAAGATGAGCCAAATCCTTCTCAATGAGAACGTAGCCTCACTCTACAATCGTGTGGGCAAAGAAGGTGCTGCAAAAATCTACCAAACGAAAAACCAATCCTCTTCTATCAAAATGTCCGACATATCAAAGCCCGATGATAGTATTTTAAACAAAGTGACCAAAGTATTTTACTAATATTTAGTCACGATTAAGCACATAGCTGTGCTTTTTTTTGAACACCATTTGCATTGAATAGACCAAAGGAGCATAATGTGCAATTAAGCGATTATGATAAATTTCCCACCAAAACCCCCATTATTATTGTAGAAAATATGTTTCTCTACCCTTTTATGATTACTCCGCTTTTTTTGACTTCTCAAGATGATATTGACGCTGCGGCTTATGCGATTGAACACAATACGCTCATATTTATCGCTACGCCCACATTTGACCCTCAAGAGACCAAAGAGGGAATGCATGCTATCAACTCCATAGGGGTTGTAGGCTCTATTATGCGCAAAGTCCAAATGCCCGATAAACGAGTCAAGATTCTTTTTCAAGGACTCTCTCGGGCTATTATCAAAAATGTTGAGATTGAGCGACGACCCGCTATAGCCTTGATTGATACATTGGCATACGAGGAGTATAACTCCTTACGAGTCGATGCCATTATGGAGATACTAAGAGAGAAGCTTAAGCAACTCTCATCTTTTAGCTCTCAATTTCCCTCCGATTTGATTAAAAGCATCGAACAAAACGGCAACCCTAATCGTATCGTCGATTTGGTCTCTTCTATGATACACATTGATCACAAAATGGCGTATGAGATATTTATTGAAAACTCTGCGGAAAATAGATTGCTCTCAATTATCGAACTTGTGACCAAAGAGATTGAGACCTCCAAGCTTGAACGTGAAATTCGAGGCAAAGTGCATTCCAAGATTGAAAAGAGCAACAAAGAGTACTTTTTGCGAGAACAGCTCAAGGAGATACAAAGTGAATTGGGAATTGATACGCACAAAGAAGAGGAGATAGCTCTCTTTCGAGAGAAGCTTGAAGCCATTAAACCCCATATCAACCAAGGTGGTTACAAAGAGATACAAAAACAAATCGACAAACTTGCCCGTATGCACCCCGATAGCGGCGATGCCAATGTGTTGCAAAGCTATTTGGAGTGGGTTTTTGAGATTCCTTTTGGGAAAATTTCCAAAAAACCTTTAAGCGTATCAGCGGTAGAGAGGGAGCTCAATAGCGATCACTACTCGCTTGAAAAACCCAAAGAGCGGATTTTGGAGTATTTTGCCATCAAAGAGTTGGCAGAGCTTAGAGGAGCGAGTGAAGCAAAAGGGGTTATTTTGTGTTTCGCAGGACCTCCAGGAGTGGGTAAAACTTCTCTAGCCAACTCCATAGCCAAGGCTCTCAATCGTCCTTTGGTGCGATTAGCATTGGGTGGATTGGAAGATGTCAATGAGTTGCGAGGACATCGACGAACCTATGTTGGAGCAATGCCTGGACGTGTCGTGCAAGGCTTGATAGAGGCTAGTAGTATGGATGCTGTGATGGTGCTTGATGAGATTGATAAAGTAGGACGAAGTTTTCGTGGCGACCCAACAGCGGCCTTGCTAGAGATACTCGACCCCGAACAAAACACACACTACCGTGACTACTATCTCAATTTTCATATTGATCTCTCCCGTGCAATCTTTATCGCTACTGCCAATGAGGTAGGTAAAATCCCCGCTCCTTTGCGTGATAGAATGGAGTTTATTTGGCTCAATAGCTATACACCCGATGAGAAATTTGAGATTGCCAAACGCTATCTTATTCCTCAAGAGCTAAAAAAACACGCTTTGCAAAAAAGAGAGTTTAAAATCAACGATTTGGCTCTCAAAAAGCTTATTGATGAATACACAAGAGAGGCGGGTGTGCGAAATTTGCGACGCAAAATCAACGGTGTGATTCGCAAAGGGGTGCGTGAAATGGTAGCCGATAAGAGTATCGACAAAATATCCGTAACGCTCAAAAATCTAGCCCACTACGGTGATAAAAAGGTTTTTGAGATTTCACCCGTAGAGGATAAGCCCAGTATCGGGATTGTCAATGGTTTGGCATGGACGGCTGTGGGGGGCGATGTGCTCACGATTGAAGCTATTAAAATCAAAGGCAAAGGCAACTTGCAACTCACGGGAAGTTTGGGCGATGTGATGAAAGAGTCGGCTCGTATTGCAATGAGTGTGGTGAAGATTTTGATTGATGAGGGGTATTTGACGATTATCCAAGAGAGCATTCCCAAAAGTCTCAAAGAGATAGAAGAGGGTATAGAGCTTTCGCACAATGAGGTTTATCAGCGTTACGATTTGCATATCCATATTCCAGAGGGTGCTACTCCCAAAGATGGGCCTAGTGCGGGTATTGCGTTGTGTAGCGTGATTGCCTCAATACTATCGGAGAGAAAAATAGACAATACGGTAGCTATGACGGGTGAAGTGACCCTAAGGGGCAAAGTTTTGCCTATTGGTGGACTCAAAGAGAAGCTTATTGCAGGATACAAAGCGGGTGTAACCAAAGTACTCATCCCTGCCAAAAACTATGAGCGAGATCTTGAAGATATCCCCAACGAAGTAAAGCAAAACGTTGAAATCATTGCGGTAGAGGATATTAAAAAGGTGCTAGAGATAGTTCTTTTGTAATCCTAAATGTTGTTTTAAAAACTCAAATTGCGAATCAAATCCGCAAAGAGAGGAGTTTTTGCAACACGCATACAATAAAGTAGATAGATTAACCTTTATGATGTATAATTGTTTTAATTATTTTTAAGGAGTTTTGATGAAGCGATTAATTGCTTTTGTAAGTGTGGTGATGCTTTTTGCTGTGAATGGTTTTGCATTAAATGAAAATGGGACAAATGGTGAAAATCTCTTTCAAATCAAAGATACTAATGGCACTACCTACAACGTAGAGGCTTTATCCAATGGTTTGCAGTTTAAAGAGTTCAAAGATAAGGTTATTTTTTTGGAGTTTTTTGGTCATAAATGCCCTCCTTGTATGAAATCTATCCCTGAATATATTGAGCTTCAAGAGCGATACAGAGAGAAATTGGTCATTATGGCAATCGAAGTTCAAGGACTCACAACCGCTCAAACAGCCGAGTTTGCCAAGCAAAAAGGGATTAACTATATCACAATTTCACAAGCCGATGCCGATATTTTTATCGAACACATCGCAACACAAACCAATTGGAGCGGGGCTATTCCATTTTTGATTATTTTGGATCAAAAAGGCGAAGTCCAAACCATGCAAGCGGGACTTATTCCAAAAAGTGCTTTAGAGAATGTCATAGAGACTCTTACTAAAGATAAGACAGAGACTCTTACCAAAGATGATAACAACGAGAGCAACGCAACCAAAAAGTAAATTTTATTATTTAAGTCTATTTTATATTTTTTTCGCTATAATCGCAGGACTTATTCACCAAATTTTAGGTGCAACTTACAATTTAACACAAAAGGCAAAAAAATGGCAAGAAAATGTAGCGTTACAGGCAAAGGACCATTAGTAGGGAACAACGTTTCTCACGCTAATAACAAAACAAAGAGAAGACAACTTCCAAATCTTAGAAATGTAAAAATCACACTCGAAGAT
The DNA here is from genome assembly GCA_020726085.1 of Sulfurovum sp. Classification (GTDB taxonomy): domain Bacteria; phylum Campylobacterota; class Campylobacteria; order Campylobacterales; family Sulfurovaceae; genus FS08-3. The sequence continues at coordinate 18,441 of DYTG01000001.1, read as the reverse complement.
GGTACGACCAAAACAATCAAAGTTGCTGCTTCTACACTAAGAACCATGAAGAAGCAATCGGCTCAATAGTAACTCCTTGAATAACATCAAGGGGTTCTAGCCCAATGGTTTTTGTTTGCAAAGTTACAAACCCCAAAAGATTTCTACAATCTACTATCTATTTTTCATTCAACACCCCTCTTATTTCAAATCTTTTTATCTTTTTATTGCTACTATTAGATAAAATTATCCCAAAAAACCACAGGAGTTAAAATATGTTTAGTATCTTCCCCATTAAGGGCAATGTAACCGCCCCCAATGGATTTTATTGCGATGGAGTCAATGTAGGAATGCGAAAAGGCAATGATGGCGATGTGGCCTTTATTCGCAGTGTTGCTTTGTGCGATATTAGTGCCGTTTTTACCACCAATCGCTTTTGTGCTGCCCCTATTGTGCATTTCAAAAACTATCCCACAGGCTTTCAAACCAACTTTTTGCTTATCAATGCCAAAAACGCTAACGCCATGACGGGCATTAAGGGAGTGGAAGATATTGATACTATTTTTTCAAATCTTACTCAATTTGAGGCTATCAATCCCGTTATGAGTTCAACAGGTGTAATTGGTTATCGACTAAATAGGGATAAAATTGTATCGGCTTTTGATTTGTTTGATTATGATGCCAAAAACCATGAAAAATTAGCCCGTGCTATTATGACTACGGATAGTTTTGAGAAACAACTTGCTTTTGATGTGGTCATGCACGATGGTAGCAGTTTCAAGATAGGAGCTGTTTGCAAGGGGGCTGGAATGATTAATCCCGCTATGGCGACCATGCTCTGTTTTGTCACCACCGACGCTGCTATCCCAAAAAGCGACATGGATGAACTGCTACATGAAGCTGCTGGGAAATCTTTTAATCGAATTTCTGTCGATGGTGATACCTCTACCAACGATACGCTGATGCTTATGGCAAACAAAACATCGGGGGCTTACAACAAAGAGGCGTTTAGAGAGGCGTTAAACACACTCACTTTCAATCTTGCGATGATGATTTTAAAAGATGGCGAGGGGGCTACTAAGCTCGTATCGTTTGAAGTCAAGGGGGCTAGAAGCCTTGAAGATGCCCAAAAAGCTTCGATGGCACTTAGCAACTCTTTGCTTGTAAAAACCGCTCTCTTTGGAGAAGATCCCAACTGGGGACGTATCGCTTCGACTATAGGCGCTAGTGGGATAGAGTGCGATGAGGAATTTTTAACCATTCATTACGATGATTTGCTCATCTACTCCCATGAATTTAGAGAACTCGACAAAGAGCGAGAGAATAAAGCTTATGCGATTATGAAGCAAGAGAGCTTTAAGGTGGTTTGCGATTTGGGATTGGGAGAGTACAGCTACAAAAGTTACGGATGTGATTTGAGTTACGATTATGTCAAAATCAATGCAGAGTATCGAACCTAATATGAAACGTTGGGTTTTTCTACTACTTTTTGTTAATTGGCTCATGGCAAGTACGTGGTGTCCCATTTGCGGTAACGATTTGAAAATCCACCAAGCTACTGCTCACAAAGCCAAATTGCACAACGGCACGGAGCGTCACTACTGTTCTTTACGCTGTTTGGTAGTCGATAGCCAAGAGTACGGTATTCAAGATATTCGTGTTAGGGATTATCACAACAAAACCTTTATCGATACCAATGGTTCATTGTATGTCGTAGGCTCATCGCTTCAAGGAGTGCATTCTAAGCTATCCAAAGTGGCTTTTGCCAACCCAAAAGATGCTCAAACTTTTGCTAAGCAAAAAGGTGGTGCAATCAAAAGCTTTGAAGAGGCACGAAAGATAGCCCTCGATTTGCTTAAAAGCGATAATGCCTATGATGACAAAATCAAAACCGCCAAAATCTATCCCATGGGCAAAAAAATCTATACCCAAAAGTGCAAGAGTTTTGCTATAGAACTTAATGATTTTTTGGAGATTGATGAGCTAAAATCGCATATAGAGACTCAAAAGCTATGCCCCCGTCTCAATGCCCAGCAGTTTCAAGCCCTCGCTTTGTATCTATGGGAGCAACAACGCCATAATGTTTTGGAAGCTATAGAAGATAGAGTCGTGGTGGGCGAGGATGAAAAGTGTCCCGTTTGTGGGATGTTTACTTATAAATACCCCCGTTGGGCGGCTCAAATCTTTTTTGCTCACGACAATTGCGAACACCATCTGAGCTTTGATGGTGTCAAAGACCTTATGAAATTCTATTTTGATCCCAATAAATGGGGCAACTATCACCGCATTCATGCCAAGACAATCACCAAAATCCTTGTCACCAACTACTATACCCAAAAAGCTATTGATGCCAAAAGTGCTTTTTATGTCATAGGAAGCGATACCTATGGACCTATGGGTCATGAACTTATCCCTTTTGACTCTTTTGAAGAGGCTTTTGGCTTCAAAAACGACCATCGAGGGGCAAAAATCGTGCGATTTGATGAGATAACCCCAACAATGGTTTACGCACTTGATAAATAACAAAAGCAAAAGAGTCCTAATAGGCTTTGGGGTTTTGATACTTTTGGGGGCAGTGGAGATACTCTATCTCTATGAGACGAAAAGCATGAAACCTCTTGAGAGAGTACTCAAAAAGCAGTTTGTGGCTCTTAGTACCCTGCCAGACCTTGCTATAGCTACCGAAGCTACTTTTGTACGCCATCGTAGCCTAAGTACGCTTTTTGATATTTATCGTGAGGGCGAGGGGTTGTTGTGCTATTTTCCTACGACTTACGCCTATTGGTACGCTCCCACCCTCAATCAAACGCCCTCCAAAGTGATACCATGAAAAGAATCAATCTCTACTTTGTCGAATACGCCCTTAGCTCTCTTATGAGAAACAAGACCAAAAATCTCTCTATAGTTGCCATTTTTACCCTCTTGATTTTTCTTGTAAGTTCCATACTTTTGATTGCCAACTCTATCAAATACGAGCTTTTAAGTACGGTTGAAACGCTTCCTGATATGACCATTACACAACTCAAAGCGGGGCGAGTCGTGGAGATAGAGGAGTCAATCGTCGAGGAAATCGTGCAAATTGCAGGTGTAAATGATGCCATTGCTAGGGTTTGGGGGTATTATTATTTTGAAAATGCGGGTGCTAATTTTAGTATCGTAGGAATGGATAGCTACGAAAATCAATACAAAACGACTCTTGCCCAAGTCGCCACGCTCTATGATAGCGATGCGATGCAAGACTCCATGCTGGTAGGGGAGGGGGTTAGCAAGATATTGGCACAAAGCTACTATCAAGAGTATTTCAACTTCATTCTACCCAATGGCAAACTCAAAAAGATGCGTATTGCGGGAGTTTTTAAGGGTGCAACACAACTTGAGTCCAACGATATGATTATCCTCTCCAAAACCAACGCCAGAGAGATTTTTGCAATGGAGGAGGGGTATGCTATCGATATTGTCGTCACAGTTGCCAATCCTACGGAAATTCCAACGGTCGTATCCAAAATCAAAGCCCTAATTCCCAGTAGTCGTATTGTCACCAAAGAGGATTTGCGTATAAGCTATGCCAATATTTTTAATTACAAAAGCGGTATTTTTTTGAGCCTCTTTGTGGTGGCACTCTTTGCTTTTTTTATGATAGTGCATGACAAATCAAGTGCTATGAGTTCAAACGAACGACACGAAATCGGTGTGCTTAAGGCGTTGGGTTGGAGGGTGGAGGATATACTCAAAGAGCGATTGGTTGAAGCGTTGATGGTTTCGTTGTTTGCCTACATAGTGGGTGTACTTTTGGCTTTGGCTTTTGTCTTTTTGGCTAACGCTCCACTGCTACAAAATATTTTTGTGGGCTATAGCCATCTTAGAGGCTCTTTTGAGCTTCCTTTTGTGCTTGATGGTGCAACGTTGGCACTTATTTTTTTGATTACCATTCCTATTTATATCGGTGCTACGCTTATCCCCTCATGGCAAGTAGCTACCATAGAGAGCGATGAGGTGATGCGTTAATCAATCGTCGCTAGGTCCGTTCATGTTTTTGGTTTCGGTATGGCTAGAGGTTTTTTTGGCAAGAAAGCGAATCAAAAACAAAAAGAGCAACACCCCACTAAACATCAATACGTTGAAATTAACTGCATCGGTAAAAAAAGCATGCGCATTATTGGCTTCAATTTGATTGATTTTGACCACGTTTACGATAAACTCTCGAAGTACCAAAACGATAAAAGCATCGATAAGCAGATAGATTTTGACCCTTTGTTCACGCACGAATGAGGTTACCGCTCGTGTAATCTCCAAAAAAATAATAAAATAGAGCATATGGATAATAAACTCTACAATCGTATGCGTAAGCGTAGCGACAGTAAAAAGAATAACCGCAATCCACATCTCAAGCGAAAAGTGATTTGTTAATAAGTTGATACTATGTTTCATATTAAATCTCCTTTGATATTTTTGAAATACGATGTCATATACATTTCTCCTATAAAGATTCTAAAATTTTGACGAATTTTAACATAGAAAGCCGTTTATTGCAACACCATTGGAGACTAAGTTGTAATAATCTAAAGTAATGTTTTGGATAACTTTGGGAGGAGTTGTTAATGCTGTGCTATAGTTTATTGAATTTTTTTAAAAGGAGTGGCGCGGTGGACGGGGCTCGAACCCGCGACCCCCTGCGTGACAGGCAGGTAATCTAACCAACTGATCTACCACCGCACCTAAAAAATTGTTAATGTTGGATTATGGATGTTAAATTATTTTCATTCAACACTCAAAATTCATCGTTTAACATTACTAATGGTGGTCGCTACAAGACTCGAACTTGTGACATCTACCTTGTAAGGGTAGCGCTCTACCAACTGAGCTAAGCGACCTAAATTTGGCGACCCCTAGAGGATTTGAACCTCTGTTCCTATGATGAAAACATAGTATCCTTGGCCACTAGATGAAAGGGTCATGTAACCCAGCCGTATTCATAATAGTGGTGACTCATCTAGGATTCGAACCTAGGGCCCATTCATTAAAAGTGAATTGCTCTACCAACTGAGCTAATGAGTCGTATAAAAAACGTGGCGCGGTGGACGGGGCTCGAACCCGCGACCCCCTGCGTGACAGGCAGGTAATCTAACCAACTGATCTACCACCGCACCTAAAAAATTGTTAATGTTGGATTATGGATGTTAAATTATTTTCATTCAACACTCAAAATTCATCGTTTAACATTACTAATGGTGGTCGCTACAAGACTCGAACTTGTGACATCTACCTTGTAAGGGTAGCGCTCTACCAACTGAGCTAAGCGACCCAATCAAAAATTAGTGGTGACCTATCTAGGATTCGAACCTAGGGCCCATTCATTAAAAGTGAATTGCTCTACCAGCTGAGCTAATAGGTCAATAATTTTTGGGTGGGCAAAATTATATCTTACTTTTAAATATTTGTCAATAGTTTTGAAAAAATAATAACTCATTTTTTATTTGTTGAGGGAGCTTTTTGGAAAAAAAGAGCATCAATGTTTATGAGATAAGTTGCTCATAAAGCATATCAATAGCTCTAATGGTGGCTTGGGTTTGTATATCTTCACGGTTGCCATCAAAAAGATTGTGCGTTATCTTGATTGTATCGGGAGTCAAAACACCGATATAGACAGTACCGACGGGTTTAAGTTCACTTCCACCATCGGGCCCTGCGATACCGCTAGTAGCTATGGCGTAGTCACTCTTTGTCATTTTGGCAACCCCTCTAAGCATCTGCTCAACGCACTCACGGCTTACCGCACCAAACTCTTCAAAGATAGAGTTTTCAACACCCAACCATTGATGTTTGATAGCGTTGGAGTAGCTTACTACTGAGCCATTAAATACCGATGAGACTCCCAAGATAGCCGTAAAAGCACTCGCTACTCGTCCGCCTGTGCAACTCTCTGCAAAACTTATACTGTGATGCGTCTGCTTTAGTCTATCGATAATTTCTACTACTTTGGGCATCATTTAGTAGGACTTTAAATAGCTGTTTTCACTCAAATAGAGATAGAGTTTGCCCAATAGCTCATCTTTTTCACGGCTTGTAAGGGTAGAAATCTCTTCGATTTTTTGTTTGAGCGATTTATCGATGTAGCTTGTGTCGTAATCAAGGTCATCAAGCAAATCGACAAGATTTTGAGCTTCTATAATATCTTCAAAGATATATTGTCCGCTCTCATCAAATTTCACAATGACTTCGGTTGGGTGTGTAAAGAGATTGTGCTTCATCCCCAATACCTCTTGATAGGCACCCGTAAGGAAAAAGCCCAAATAGTAATCCTCATTGTCCAAATCAATATCGTGCAAATTAAGCGGCAAAGCTTTGTTGTAGCCTATCTCTCCGTCGCTATCGCAGGTAATATCCCAAATAGTAGCCGAACGAGTTGGTTTTTTGGATAGGTGCGAAAGCGGCACGATAGGGAAGTGTTGCCCCAAACCCCAAAAATCGGGAATTGATTGAAAGATGGAGAAGTTTACCAAATAACGCTCTTGCACTTTGTTTTGTATCTCCCTAAGTTCTTGAATGTGTTCGTGTTCAAGCAACGATGTGGCCTTTTTGATGATAAGATCAGCCAAAATTTCACTGTTGGAGCGATCGACGATGTCGATATAACCCAAATCAAAGAGTGTCAAAAGAGATTCCATGTGGTCAAGTGCATCATGGAGATACTCTCGTGCGGTGCTTTTTTTCATGGTGCTGTAGAGTTCGTAGAGTTCTTGAACCAAAGGCGGGTTTTGCTCTTTGAGACGCAGTGCTTTTTCGTGATACTCTTGCGAAAAGAGTTCCAATACGGGTGCTACTGTGACGGTGTGAGCCGAAGAGACAAAACGCCCCGATTCAATAAATATTTCAGGTTCATTGACCTCATTGCGTTTGGCAATTTCAGACATTGAAAAGACAACGTCGTTGGCAAATTCACCGATGGAGTAGTTGCGATCCCGTTTGGCAACGTGTTGGCTATACTCTACGGCTAATCCTCCTCCGATATTGATAGCGTTGAGGTTTTTAGCCCCCATCTTTTTGAGTTGAGCGTAGATGTGTCCTGCTTCTCTAAGTGCCTTTTTCATCGGTGATATTTCGCTCATTTGCGAACCGATATGGAAGTGAATCATGTAGAGTTTGCTAAGGAGTTTGTGCTTTTTGAGCATATCATAGACTTCAAGTAGCTCTGTGGAGGTGAGTCCAAATTTGGAATCGTACCCACCGCTTTTGGCCCATACGCCCACGCCTGAGCTGTGAAGCCTGATGCGTACGCCTATTTTGGGGGCAAAGATGCGAAACTCTTGACTAATTTCCAAAATGGTCTTAAGCTCATTGAGTCCTTCGATAATAATCGTGATATTGTGACCCATGTTTCCTGCTATAAAACAAAGCCCAATCATATCTCGGTCTTTAAAACCATTGACGGTAATTGGCTCTCCCATGCGTGTATGCGACATGGCAATGATAAGTTCTGCCTTGCTTCCTGCTTCTAATCCATAATTAAAATCTTTGGATATATCAACAATGGTATTGACAAAATTGGGAAATTGATTGACCTTCAGAGGAAAAACAGCTTGAAAAGAGCTTTTGTACTCAAGTTCGGCTCTAGCGCGATTAAATTCATAAAACAATGAAGCAATCTGTTTTTTGACAATGTGAGGAAATCGAAAAATCATAGGTCCTCGATAACCCATATCTCGAATCTCTTGGGTAAGCTGCAACAAAGAGGGTTTGTTGCCGTAATTGATGTTTATCGTATCGCCATCAACAATAAAATTATTTTCAGACCATATTTCTAATCCAAAATCCTTCATAAATAGACCTCACATAAATTAGTAGTATGGCATTATACTCAATTTTTAAACCTGTTAAGATATAATAGCTCAAAAAATGAGAAGAGAGCCATGAAAAAGATAAATATTTTGTTTGACCTTGATGGGACACTGATTGATTCAACGCATGCGATATTGGAGAGTTTTGGCGTCGCCTATCAAAATATGAACCAAAACAAACCCGATGATGAGCTTATCAAAGCACAAATTGGGCATCCGCTGGAAGATATGTTTGTGACGTTAGGAGTTGATAGAAACGAAGTGGAAGCCTTTGTCTATCATTATAAAATGCACTACCGCAAAATCAATCAAGCCATGACGACGTTGTTACCCCACGCCAAAGAAGCCATTGAGGAGGCTCATAGGGTAGCCCATTTGGCGGTAGTCACAACCAAAACAAGTCAATACGCCATTGAACTGCTTAAACATTTGGGTGTATTTGACTACTTTGATGCTTTTGTAGGACGAGATGATGTGGAGTTTCCAAAACCCCACCCAGAGCCTATTTTAAAAGCCCTCAAAGCTCTTGACAACGGCTACTCTTCATGGATGATTGGCGATACTTGTATGGATATGCAAAGTGCTAAAGCCGCCAACATTAACGCTATAGGGGTAGAGTGCGGCTATGTATCTTTAGAAGAACTTAAAAAGTGTAGTACTATTATCAAAAGCGATGCCCTTGAAGCGGTTAATGTTGTCATTTCGTACAATATTGGTGATTAATAAGATAAATTTACCCTACAAAAGCACCATTTAAGAATTAGCATATTAGAATAGCATAACACTATAATTGAATTAGGAGAAACGATGGTAGAAATTAGATGGCACAGTCGCGCAGGTCAGGGTGCCGTTACGGGTGCAAAGAGCTTAGGGGATGTTGTCTCTACGACGGGCAAAGAGGTGCAAGCTTTTGCACTTTATGGTTCGGCCAAAAGAGGTGCTGCGCTAAGAGCGTACAATAGAATTGATGATGAGCCTATTCTTAATCATGCAAAATTCATGAATCCTGATTTTGTTTTGGTTATCGACCCAGCATTGGCATTTAGTGATAATATTACCGAACACGAAGATAGTGATACACATTATATCATAACAACACACCTAAGCAAAGAAGAACTCATTGCGGGTATTCCTGCACTTCAAGGAAGAGAAGATAGAGTTTTTACTGTTGATTGTGTGCAAATATCTCTTGATACCATCGGACGTTCTATCCCCAATGCACCGATGCTAGGAGCATTTGTTAAAATTTCTGGAATGTTTGAACTTGATTATTTCTTGGAAAATATGAGAAGAGTATTATCCAAATTTCCACAAAAAATCATAGATGGAAATATGGCAGCAATCACTAGAGCTTATGAAGAAGTCAAGTAAGAGGAGAGAAAATGCAACATTTAAAATTATTAGCAAACGATAACCGAGGATTAAACGAACTCGAAAACGGTACGAGTCTTATGGGTTGGCATGAGGTGACACAAGGAAGTATTCTCCTATCATTTGAGGGCGATGCAACCCATATTGCTCATCTCAAATCAGAAGAGCGAACTTACTCAGGATACAACTCATATACGGCAACGGTTGCTTCTTGGAGGGTATTAAAGCCTGTCTACAATCGAGACATTTGTATTGATTGTCAAAACTGTTGGGTATGGTGTCCCGATAGCTCCATCCTTTCACGCGATAAGCAGATGCTAGGAATTGATTATGACCACTGTAAAGGGTGTTCGGTGTGCGTTGAGGTTTGTCCTACCAATCCAAAATCACTCATTATGTTCAGTGAGCAGACACTGCTTGAAGATGCATTGACTCAGTGGCCAGAGAAAAAGAAAAAAGAAGATAAATAAAAGGATTCCTATGGCAGAAAAATACGATTTACAAGAGAGAGAAGTTTGGGATGGCAATTTTGCAGCTTCTCAAGCGTTAAGACAAGCTCAGGTTGATGTTGTGGCCGCTTACCCTATTACGCCCTCAACGCCAATTGTTGAAAACTACGGTAGTTACGTGGCTAATGGCTATATTGATGGCGAGTTTGTTATGGTTGAATCTGAACACGCTGCAATGAGTGGATGTGTAGGTGCATCAGCAGCAGGAGGACGGGTTGCTACGGCTACCTCTTCGCAAGGTTTTGCATTGATGACGGAAGTTCTTTATCAAGCTTCAGGTATGCGATTGCCTATTGTTCTTGCAGTAGTCAATAGATCTTTAGCCTCTCCTTTGAACGTGCGTGGAGACCACTCTGATATGTATTTGGGACGAGATTCAGGTTGGATTCAGCTTGATTGTTTCAATGCTCAAGAGGCGTATGACTTGACATTGTGTACTTTTAAAATCGGCGAAAACCACGATGTAAGATTGCCAGTTATGGTACATCAAGATGGATTTATCACTTCACATACGGCACAAAATGTTTATCCGCTAAGAGATGAAGTTGCTTATGGCTTCGTGGGTGAGTTTAAACCTGTCGATGATATGCTTGACTTCTCTCGTCCTGTAACTTATGGTGCACAAACCGAAGAGGATTGGCACTTTGAACACAAGGCAAGACAACACAAAGCATTAATGGACTCAAGAAGCATTATTGACGATGTATTTGTCCAATTTAAAGAGATTTCAGGACGAGAATACAAAAGAGTAGAGAGCTACATGATGGAAGATGCCGAGGTGGCTATCGTGGCACTTGGTACGACTGTAGAGACGTGTATAATAGCTGCTCGTGAACTTAGAAAAGAGGAGGGTGTCAAGGCAGGAGTTGTAGCTCCACGATGCTTTAGACCTTTTCCATTTGACAAGATTCGTGATGCACTAGGCAATGTAAAAGCAATTGCTTGTTTGGATAGATCAAGTCCAGGCGGTGCGATGGGTGCATTGTTCAACGAAGTAAGTGCTGCTATCTACACAACCGATGCAAGACCATTGGTAACCAACTTTATCTACGGTTTAGGCGGTAGGGATTTTTCTATAGCAGAAGCCAAAAGAATCTTCAAAGAGCAAAAAGCACACGTCGATGCAGGTAAAATTACAACCGATATCCAACAGTTCTCAGGACTACGAGGACCTCACCTTGGATTTTTCCAAACCAAAAGGAGTTAAGAGATGGCAGCTACATCTATTAAAAATTTAAAAGAATTTTCAACATCAAACGATCGATTTGAAGGAGCACATACACTCTGTCCAGGGTGCGCACACTCCATGATTGTTCGAGAGCTTATGAACTGTACCGATGACAATTTGGTTATTGCCGCCAACACAGGATGTTTGGAGGTTTCTACGGCGGTATATCCTTTTACATCATGGGATACCTCATGGATTCATATCGGATTTGAAAACGCAGCCACAGCAGCATCGGGTGCTGAAGCGATGTACAAAGCACGCAAAAGAAAAGGAAGCCTCAAAGATAACGATGCACCTGTCAAATTCGTGGCTTTTGGTGGAGACGGTTCAACCTACGATATTGGTTTCCAATGGTTAAGTGGTGCGGTTGAGCGAGGGCATGACTTTACTTATATTTGTTTGGACAACGAAAACTACGCCAACACTGGTGGACAACGTTCATCGGCTACACCCATTGGTGCGACAACAACAACTGCACAAGCAGGAAGTCACTCGTATGGTAAAAAAGAGAAGAAAAAAGATATGATTGCCATTATGGCGGCTCATGGAGCTCCTTATGTTGCACAATTAGCTCCCAACAAATGGAAATCAATGGCAAAAGGTTTTCAAAAAGCTCTTGAGACTGAGGGACCTTGTTTTATCAATACCGTTTCAGCATGTTGTACCGAGTGGAGGTTTGATCCTAAAGATACAATTAACATTACCGATTTGGCTACCGATTCGCTTATTTTCCCCATCTATGAGATTATCGATGGTCACGAGCTTAATATCCTCTACCGACCCAAAAATGTCATTAAGGTAGAGGATTATCTTGCAGCACAAGGGCGATACAAACACCTCTTCAAGCCAGAGAATAAACACATCATTGAACTTATTCAAAAAGATGTTGATAATAAATGGAATATGCTCCAAAGAAGAGAAGAGGCTAGAATTTAAAAATTTACCTCTTATGCAAAACAAGTGCATATGTGACAAATAGGTCGTATATGCACTTTCTCACTTTCTACAAAATCGACCTTGAAATATGTGATTGTTAAATAGCTGACCCTACACACTTAAAAAATAAATGCGTCATTGACTTTTTTAGCCGAACATTTAGGCTAATAAATACTTTAAACTCGGCTAAATTCGTGGCTTACAATGTGATTTTCCAGGTAAAGTGTGTATAAATAATAAAAAGTAAAATAGATTTGATTGATTTATATATTAGCCTCCAAAAAGGCTAATATTACATAATAGCGTAAGATATATTAATACAAGCAGGAAGTGCAGAAATCTCTTCGATAAGTTTTTTGGTAATTTGCCCATCGACACGCACCACAGCCAATGCTTGACCTTTGTCGTGTCGTCCGAGTCTAAAATCAGAAATATTAAGTTTGTGTTTAGCTATAATAGTACCCACGTCTCCAATAACTCCTGGCTCATCGTTGTTTCGTATGAGAAGCATTTGACCACCAATTTCTACATCCAAAGAGTAGTTATCAATATCTATAACGCGTTGAATGTTGCCTTCAAATACTGTTCCGCCAATAGTAAGAACGCCTTCTTCGGTTGTCAATTTGATAGCTACAACATTATTAAAGCCACTCGCATTTGGTTGCGTGACTTTCATAATCTCAATAGTACGTTCCGCAGCTACAAATTCCGCATTAACAAAGTTGATTTGATCGCTCAATGACTCACTCAAAACACCAACGGTTGCATAAGTACCAAGCGACTCAATATACTCACCTATGTCGCCTTTGGCAATCACTTTGATAGATTTTATGCGTGATTTGGTGAGTTGTGCCGACATATTGCCCATCTTTTGGATAAGCCCTAAAAAAGGACGCACATAATCGGGTAGCTCATTTTCTTTGATGGGCAGATTAAGGGCATTGGAGTAGGCAATCCCTTTGGCAGCCTCAATAGCTTGTTTTGCGGCAGATATAGCGATATTGCGTTGAGACTCTTTGGTATTAGCTCCCAAATGCGGTGTAACGGTTACATTTTGAAGATCAAGCAACGGATGATTGGTAGCAGGTTCTTTATCAAAAACGTCAATACCTGCCATTCTAATTTTACCGCTCTTGAGTCCTTCAAGTAGAGCCTCTTCGTTGTAGAGTCCACCTCTAGCACAATTGATAAGTATGACACCCTCTTTCATTTTGGCAATCTCTTGTGTATCAATCATCCCAATGGTTTCATGCGTTTTGGGTGTGTGAATGGTAATAATATCGCACATCAAAATATCTTCAAAGTTTTTTGTATAGGTGATACTGAGATCCGTTGCTTTTTTGGGATCAATGTAAGGGTCGTACGTAATGACATCCATTTCAAAAGCTTTGGCTCTAGCCCCCACTCGTGAACCGATGTTTCCAAAACCAATAATTCCTAGTTTCTTGTCTTTGAGTTCTGTGCCGTACCAATCTTGTCGTCGCCATACTCTATCAATTTTAAGGTTGTTGTGTGCATAAGGAAAACTTCGTACACATGATAACATATGTGCCATGGTTAGTTCGACGGCCGCAATGGTGTTGGCAGTGGGAACATTCATAACAATGATACCCCGTTTGCTACACCCATTAATATCGACATTATCGACACCTACCCCCGCTCTTACGAGAGCTTTGAGTTTGGTTGCATTGACCAAAAACGCCTCATCAACATCGGTAGAACTTCGCGTAATGGCTACATCAGCATATTGGATAATTTCAGCGATAAGCTTATCTTTTGGTTCATCCGAAGCATTAATTATAGTGATATTTTCATCTTCACTTAGAAGCTCTAAGCCTCTTTCGTGAATATGATCGCATACAACAATTGTCATTTTTGACATATCTTTAGCCTTATTTTAAATCTTTGAGTGCATCACCAAATGCGTCACCTAGCGTCATGCTATCGTCTTGGTTGAGGTTGATATTTTTAAGAACCTCTCGCTCTTCAATCTTTTCGAGTCGTTTGACAGAAACTCTAATTCTATCGTTTTTAGCATCAATAAAGGATACTACACCTTTTATCTCTTGTCCTTTTTCAACTTCTTCAACTTTTAGCGGGTGGAGATCTTCAAGACGAATCAACGCATCGACTCTATTGCCCAGTTCGATAAAGATACCAAAATCTTTTTTATCTTTGACAACACCCGTAACGATGTCGTTGATTTTATGGTTTTTAGCAAACGTTTCGACGGGTGAACTCTCTAATGCTTTTTTGCTCAATGAAATCTTTTCAGCATTTTTATCGATATTGATAATTTTTACTTCAATCTCATCTCCTGCTTTGAGCGAATTTTTGGCTGTTACACTCTTGTCCCATGAAATCTCTTGATTGTGGAGTAGTCCCTCAATAGAGCCAATTTTTACAAATGCACCAAAATCGGTTGTTGAAGAGACGGTTCCTTGGATGATGTCACCTACTTTGTAAGAGTTTGAAAACTCATCCATGGGTTTTGGAAGAAGCGTCTTGAGGCTAACACGAAGTCTTCTTTTGTCTTTGTCGATCTCGATTACTTCAACGTTAATCTCTTGTCCTACTTCAATGTAGTCTTTGGGGTGTTTAACGTTTTTGTCCCATGAAATTTCCGATACGTGCAAAAAGGCTTCAAGATCTTCACCCAAATCAACAAATACTCCATAAGGTTCGATGTTTGAAGCAATAGCTGTAACAGTATCGCCTTTGCCAATAACATCATCAATATTTTGCCATGGATCGGGGTTTGCATCTTTGATGGAGAGTGAAAGATGTCGCTTCTTTTTGTCGTAATCAAGTGCTATCACTTCGACTTCATCGCCCTCTTCAAAATATTTTGATGGATTTACAGGACCTTTGTGCGAGATTTGCGAATAGTGAACGAGTCCATCCATTCCACCTACATCCACGAACATTCCGTAACTTGTAATTTTTTTGATAGTTCCCATAACGGGTTCTTTGTTTTCAAGCACTTTATCAACAATCTCTTGTCTCTCGTTTCGTTCACGCTCAATAAGTTCTCTTCGTGAAACTACGACAGAGTGTTTCTCTTTATCAACTTTGACAATAATGGCTTTGATTTTTTTACCAACTGCATCGTTTTTGGGTCCCAAAAATGAGAGGGTTTTGGGCATAAAAAACTCTAATCCATCGCAATCAATAACATAACCGCCCTTGTTTTTCTTGGTAATAGTTCCTTCGATAATGTACTCTTGTTCATCATCGTACTCATCAATAAACTCATTCAACGCTGCCTTTTTCTTCGCCATATCGTACGAAATAATAGGACGCTCACCTCTGTTGCCTGTGACTACTACGGGGATAGTATCACCTATATTAAATAAGATAACACCATCTTTATCTTTTAGCTGATCTAGCGGTAGATATGCTTCATTTTTTCTTCCAATGTCAATAACGGCTTGATCTTCACTCTCTCGAATCTCTACAACCGTACCCTGTACCAAATCATTTTTAGTCTCTTGTTTTTTAAATGATTCCTCAAGCATTGCTCCAAAATCAACATCTTCTACTTCGATCTCATCAAATTTCATCTTTACACCAATCCTTATTTGCCTATGATTGTGAAATTATACTATATTTAATTTAAAATTCATTAAATGCTCTTTTCTATATTGCATTTAGATTAGCAATGTTACTTTTTGGCTGCCATTTTTTAAGCTATTTGTTGGATGGTATTGATAACATTTTGAACAATCCAATCGGGAGTCGAGGCCCCTGCACTAATACCGCACAAGGCTTTGCCCTCAAACCATTGTGGTACAATTTCACTTTCGTTTTCTATCAAAAAACTATGATTACAATAGGATTTGCAAATACTGTGGAGTTGTTTGGTGTTGGAGGAGTGTTTACCGCCAATGACAATCATAATATCGGCCTCTTGGGCAAGTTCCATAGCGGCATCTTGATTTTCAAAAGTAGCGTTGCAGATGGTATTAAAGACTCTTACCTCTTTGAGACGAGAGGTTAGGGCATTGACGATTTTTTCAAAATCTTGAGGTTTGCGTGTGGTTTGGGAGACAACGGCGACTTTGGAATGAAGCAAACCAAAATCAATATCATCGGGGGTATTGACAATAAAGGTGTTTTTTTCTTGACCGTAGCTGTAAACCCCTTTGATTTCGGGATGGTCTTTGTCGCCAAATATGACGACTGAGTAGCCCTCTTTACTCATCTGCTCTACGATTTGTTGGGGTTTGGTGACGTAGGGGCATGTGGCGTTGATGATGGTATTGTTTTGTTTTTTGAGGATTTGCAACTCATTTTTGGTGATACCGTGGGTGCGTATGATAACGGTCTCCTGGGGGTGTAGTTCATCAAGAGAGGTAGCCAAATCAATGTTGTAGTTTTGTTTGAGTCGGCTAATTTCATCTTTGTTGTGAATCAAAGGTCCATAGGTTTTGCTGTTGGGATTGTGTTGAGCTATCTCAATGGCTCTCTTGACTCCATAGCAAAAGCCGTAACTTGAAGCAAGTTTAATTCTCATTGATACTACTTTGCTCTTTTGCTTTGTTACTCTAATATCTTTTTGACCGTTTCATTGATGCGTTTGCCATCGGCTTGGCTACCAATTTGGGTTTTGGCAGCACCCATGACTTTGCCTATATCTTTGATGGATGCAGCACCAACGGAGGCGATAATGGCTCTAAGTGCCTCCTCAAGCTCCGCATCGCTAAGTTGTCTTGGCATATAGAGATTGATAATGTCTATTTCGCCTTGCTCTTTGGCTACCAAATCCTCACGCCCTGCACTTTGATACTGCTCAAGGGCTTCGTTTCGTTGCTTAATGGCTTTTTGCATCAAAGCAATAATATCCTCATCGTGAAGCTCTTTTCGCTCATCGACTTCGATTTGCTTAATCATCGTATTGATGGAACGAATGGTGTCACGTTTGAGAATCTCTTTGGTTCTCATCGCCTCTTTTAAATCATTTTTAAATTGCTCTTTTAAGCTCATAGGTTTATCCTTTTAGAGTTTTGATTTGAGACGCTTGATGCGTTCATTGGCTTGTTTAATTTGATGCAAACTGATCTTTTTTTCTTGCAGGAGGGCATAGGTGGTATCGATAAGCTTTTGGGGCGAGACGACATTTTTGGCATCGAGTTGGTTGCAAACGAGCAAAATATCCATACCGCTATTGATAGCCAAAGCGATGGTATCTTTGAGTCCGTAGTGTTGGCTAATAGCACGCATTTGCAAATCGTCGCTAATGACTACGCCGTTGTAGCCCAATTCCCCTCGCAATTTGCCTGTAATGGTACGATAAGAGAGCGAAGCGGGGTAACGGCTATCGATGTGTTTGTTGAAGACGTGTGCTACCATGACGGTATCTATCATTCCCTCATCAATAAGATAGGCGTAAGGTTCAAGCTCTTTATCGTTCCATCTGTTGGTTACATCAACAAAACCTTGATGGGTATCACCCACCGATGAGCCATGCCCCGGGAAGTGTTTGATGGAGGTTAAAATCCCCTGAGCATTCATCGCACGAATAAAAGCTTTGGCGTATGTTGTCACTTTTTTGGAATCGATTCCAAAGCTTCGCTTGAGTCCTGCAATTACACGGTTTTGGGGGTTGAGAGCCAAATCGACTACGGGAGCTAGGTTGAAGTTAATGCCCATTTGTGCAAGTGCCTTTGCCATATTTGTGTATTGAGCTACCTCTTTGTTTTGGGCTATATCGGAAGCACTGGAGTATTGCTTGAAGCCATTTTGGGGAGAGAGTCGTTGCACTTTGCCCCCCTCTTGATCGACGGCTATGAGCAAATCCTCCTGCGAGTAGCTGTGGAGTTTGGTGGTGAGGCTTTTGAGCTGCGTAGGAGAGGTGATATTTTTGCCAAAGAGAATGACACCGCTTAGATTGTAACGATTAATATCTTTGATGATTTGCGAGTGGGCATTAATCTCCGTACCGTTAAAACCTACGATATACATACTACCAATAAGTTTTTCGATGCTCTCTTTGGATTGAGCTACCACTAGCGATGAGGCAATCAAGACTCCTAAGATGAGTTTTTTAAGCATCTAGGTTACTTTTTGTAGGGTGTAGGCTTATACCCCTGAGCCATGAGATTCATAATGCCCCCTTTGAGATTGACGACATTGTAACCCAATTTTTCCGATAGAAATTGTGAAATCTTAGTGGTTCGATTCCCTGTGCGGCAAATCAAAGCAAACTTTTCATCTTTTGTGACGACTTTTTTGAGTTCGCTCAAAAATTTATCGGCATCGTAACCCCCTTGCTCATCAAAAAACATAATCGTATGCGACCCCTCGACGATACCCGTTTGCATCCATTCTGAGGGTCTGCGAATATCAATGATTTTTATCCCTTTTATAACACTAGGCGTTGCCTCAATATGCTCAACTGTGGCCAATAGCGTAGCAGAAAGCAATAGGAGTCCCATCGAGAGTTTTTTTAACATTTTTTTTCCTTTATGATGTGTGTCAATTTTTCAATGCGATTGTATCCAAACTTTATTAATATAGAGCCAAAGGCAACACCTTAGCCAAAAAACAAGAATAAAAAGCATGGAATAACAGATATAATTTT
>DYTG01000159.1 GCA_020726085.1 Sulfurovum sp. | reverse complement strand
TCGTTTGGCATTTTCAAGTAAAGTTTGCATACTGTACCTTAGTTTGGTTTATTGTATTATGCTAGTTATAGTATTGTAAGTATATTATGCAATACTAATAATTTAAAAGAGGGATTTTTGCCACCCATCTACCGTTTTGTTCTTTTTTTATTGTCCTAGCCATAAAATCGAATCGTAAAATTATGGTTAAGACAATAATAATTCCCATCAATTTCTAAAAACCTTTTTCTAATTATTGCGAACTTGTTACACGATTGAACATACCAAATACCAAATCAAGTCTGCCTTGTAGGGTTTTTAGAGATACCTTAAATATATTTATGTATAATCTCTCCAAAAGATAGTAACTCAAATGTATCGGAGAAACCATGAAAAAAGCAACTTTTTTAGTGTTATTTGTTATTAATTTTATCTTTGCCAATGAGATTGTTTGGGAAAAAGATATAGCCACTGCCTTTGCCAAAGCCAAAGAGAACAACCAGACGGTTATGATTTACGTTGAGACCGACAATTGCCCATGGTGCCGCAAGATGAAACATCGCACCCTTGTCGATGATAGGATTTTCAACAAACTCAAAAACTACGTTGTGGTACGCACCATCAAAAACTCGCAAGAGGCACAAAACTACGGGCTAAAAGTCACATATGTGCCAACAATGTTTTTTTATTCGCCCAAAGAGGAGCTTTACAAAGAGATAGTAGGCTACTACAGCGTGGAAGATTTTACAAGTTGGCTTGTTGATATAGAAACAGCCGCTAAAAAGTAGTCTCTATGATAGCATTTGAGATACAAATCAACCAAGGGTGTCTAAGAAGCGACATAGAACCTCAAGAGCTTAAGGCTTTTGATAGACTCTACGATATGGGTGCGTTGGAGCAAATTGAGGGATTATGGAGACTCAAAAGCATCTATCGAAGCGGACGGCTCTACATCTCCAAAGGTGTAGCCCCACAAGCCTACCTAGAAGCCCACCAAAAAGAGCAAAAAGACCTGCTTATCGATACCCAAGATATAGGCGAAGCCAAAGATGGTGATGTAGTCGTCGTTAAACGTATCATCGCCAAACGAGGAAGAGCCTCAGCAAAAGTTGTGTTGGTCATTTCCAAAGCCCATCTCTACACCATCGCCTACACGACGCGCGATGAGGGCGGGAACTTTGCCCTGCTCAATATCAAAAACGCTTTGCCCACAGAGGCCAAAATGGAGGGGATGGATATCAAAGCCTTTAATCAAGGAACGGTACTCAAAGTCGATAACGATACCTCCAAAGTGCTAGAGATTATGGGCAATCTGGATGACCCAAAAGTCGATGAAAAAATCTCACTCGCTCTCTTTCATCGCCGTGATGAATTTGAGCTAGATTCTATCAATCAAGCCAAAACGGTAGAGAGTCAAGTCAATGCCAATGAACATACGGGACGCATCGATTTGCGAGTGCTTGATTTTTGTACCATCGACCCTGTGAGTGCCAAAGATTTTGATGATGCTATCTATTGGGACATACAAAACTCTATTTTGTATGTCGCTATTGCCGATGTGAGTCACTATGTAGCGTACTTCTCACCTATTGATATTGAAGCCAAACTTCGAGCCTTTACGACCTACTTTCCACACAAATCTTTCCCCATGCTTCCACGAGAACTTAGCGAAAATATCTGCTCTCTCAAACCCCATACCGATAGATTGGCTTTTGTCTCCAAAGTCCATCTTGACCCAAAAACGTTGCAACCTATCAAGGAGGAGTTTTTCGAGGCTATTATCCACTCCAAACGCCGCTTTAATTACGATGAGATTGATGCTTATCTCAAAGACAATACAAACGCAACGGGCATAGATAAACAGATGTTGGCGTTTTTGTTGCCTCTGTATGAAATCACCAAACGCCTCAAAAAAGCACGACTCAAAGAGGGGTTTGATTTTAGAAGCGAAGAGATACGCATCGAGATTGACAAAGCCCATCTGCTTAAAAACACCACGATTGAAACGGGAACTCCCTCTCACTCCCTTATCGAAGAGTGCATGCTTGTCGCCAACAAAGCCAGTGCTAAGGCGTTGGAGAGTTCTATCTTTAGAATCCATGAGCCACCAAGTCTTGAAAAGCTTGAAACGTTGCTGGAGCTTTTGATTCCTTTGGGGATTTTGATTGAGGATTACAGCGATTCGCCTGAGCTTATTCGCAAAATACAAATCCAAGCTCAGCGTGTAGGACTCGAAAAAGAGGTGGATGCTTTGATTATCAAATCGCTCAAACAAGCCTCCTACTCCGATGAGAATGTGGGACACTTTGGGCTAGGATTTACACACTACAGCCACTTTACCAGTCCTATTCGCCGCTATAGCGATTTGATTTTGCACCGTCTTATCAAGGCTCATTTGCGAAGCGACAAAGAGGAGATGGAGTATCTCTTACGAAACATCAAATCACTTTGCGTTCGGGTAAGTTCATTGGAGCGAGAGTCCACCAAGGCTGAGTGGGATTTTAGAGATAGAAAATTTGCCAGATGGGCAAAAACACAAGAGGGGCAAAGCTTTAGAGCGACGGTTATAGAACTTGAAGACAACAGTGCCAAAGCCTTGCTTGAGGCCGATATTCAAGGGGTAGTCGTACACATTCGCAACGATGATTTGGAGCTTTTTGACAAACTGCAAGTCATCATTGAACGAGCCGATATAGCTTCAACCGATATTATGGCAATAGTAGTAAGTAAAGAGAACTCCTAAAAATTTTTGTAAAGCCCCGCCATCTGAAGTTTACTGCTTATC
>DYTG01000158.1 GCA_020726085.1 Sulfurovum sp. | reverse complement strand
TTAAAAAAGAGATACAAAAATGCAAGTAGCAGTAAATTTTAAAAATGAAACAATAGCACAAAAAGTTTTGTGGATATTAGAGCATTTTAAAGATGATGAAATTATAAATAACTTCAAAGATGGATTAAGAGAAATAGAACTCATAAATCAAGGTAAATTAACTTCAAGACCAGTGCAAGACTTTTTGAATGAATTATAAAATAGAGACTATTCCTAGATTTGAAAAAAGAGTTTGCTATTTATGAAAGCAATCAATGATTAAATTATATCCTCACCAATCATCAAGCCCTTCACGCTTATGTGGAAAATATACAAAAACCCGTCATCTATCAACTCAAAAGTGAAAAAAAACTCTACGAAGATTTTTTTGACCCCAAAGTTCTCTCTTTTAGCTATATGGCAAGAAATATTCACACTATCGAAAATGAGATTTTAAAAGAGAGCAATGAATCACTCAAATACTACAAACTAGCCTCGCTCAATCCAAGAAATCAACTCAACAGAGCCAATCAATCAGCCCAGCTGCATGAAGTGCCACGGCGACCCAAAAGATGCACCCAAAGAATTCCTAATGCAATACGGTGACAAAAAAAATGAGACGATAGAGAGGCTTGCCAATATCGACCAACTTACGGGGTGTTACAATCGTCGTTCTTTCCACAAAGACCTAACAAAAAGCATCAAAATGTGCGAAGATGGACGGCTTCATACTCTCTCTTTGGCTACCTTTGATATTGACCATTTCAAAAGCTTTAATGACCGATACGGACACCCAACGGGCGACAAAATACTTGAAGATATAGTTGCATTAGTCAAAAAGATACAAAGCCCTCGTGAGCGTCTCTATCGTGTGGGCGGTGAGGAGTTTATGGTTATTTATCACAATACTACCCTTCAAGAGGCTATTGGTTCATGTCAAGAGATTCAAAAATCTCTCAAAGAGTATAAAATCCATGAAGGAAATATAACCCTAAGCTTTGGAGTGTGTCAATATTAACCGCAAGATGATTATAGTTTGCTCTACAAAAAAGTTGATAATGCACTCTATCTAGCCAAAGAGAGAGGAAGATATAGAATCGAAAAATGCGATCTTATAGATAGCTTCTCTTACGATTTTGCATTGGAGCATCACACCCTTCGTCTCGATGGAAACATAGAAACGAAGGAGGGATTTTAGGGGTTCTTTCTTGGATTATTTCATTGTTGCAAGTTTGGCTCGGTATGCCTCGTGGTCGTAGTTTTCGATCCGTGCTACGCCCTCTTCTACCGCTGCTTTGGCTACGGCTGAAGCTACCCATACCAACGCATCACGATTAAAGGGTGTGGGGATGATATGCTCTTTGCCAAAAGCCATATCGGGATTGTTGTAGGCTCTTTTGACCTCATCGCTTACGGGTTCTTTGGCTAGATTTGCTAGTGCATATGCGGCTGCCATCTTCATGCCCTCCGTTACCTTTTTGGCTTGTACATCCAACGCTCCACGGAAAATAAAAGGAAATCCTAGGACATTATTGACTTGATTGGGGAAGTCGCTGCGTCCCGTTGCGATAATGGCATCCTCACGCACCGCTCTTACTTCATCGGGTAGTATCTCGGGTACAGGATTGGCAAGTGCGAAGATAATAGGATTTGGAGCCATCTTAACGACCATCTCAGGCTTCAAAGCCCCCGCACTGCTAAGCCCCAAAAACATATCGGCCCCCTCGATAGCATCAGTGAGATGAATCGCATCGGTATCAATTGCAAACTCTTGCTTGTGGCTGTTTAAATCGTGGCGACTAGTTGAGATGACCCCTTGAGAGTCGCACATTACGATATGCTTTACTCCCAATGCTTTGTACATCTTGGCACACGAGATACCCGCCGCTCCCGCACCGTTGATGACGATTTTGATCGCTTCTATCTTTTTGCCTACGAGTTCAAGGGCGTTGAGAAGTCCTGCGGAGGTAATGATGGCCGTACCGTGTTGGTCGTCGTGGAAGATGGGAATATCGACAAGCTCTTGCAGACGGGTTTCGATCTCAAAACACTTAGGGGCTTTAATATCTTCGAGGTTAATACCCCCAAACGTAGGCGACAAAGCACGGCAAATATCGATAATCTTATCGGTATCTTTTTCATCAAGCTCAATATCAAAAGCATCAACTCCTGCAAACTTTTTAAACAGTACCGCTTTGCCCTCCATGACAGGTTTACCCGCAATAGCACCAATATCGCCCAGTCCTAGCACAGCAGTACCATCGGTAATGACGGCTACCAAATTGCCTTTATTGGTGTAGTTGTACGCCAAATGGGTATTGGCTTGAATCTCAAGGCATGGCAGTGCAACTCCTGGAGTGTATGCCATGGAAAGCTCACGTTGTGTGTTGCAAGGTTTTTTTACGTCGATGGAGATTTTGCCCCCATCGTGATACGCTAATATCTCTTCTTTGGTTGGTTTAGTCATTTTATAACCTTTACAATATGTAGTAATATCACTATTTTATCAAATATCTACTAAATTAAGACTTTTTTTAGAATTATTTTGATATTATAACCTTCTCAAAAAAATATTGGGCCTGCGTGGTGAAATCGGTAGACACGCTGGATTCAAAATCCAGTGACCTTGGTCGTGGCGGTTCGAGTCCGCCCGCAGGTACCACCCTACAATCCAAAATCATTCAAAACAACACAACAAACTCCTTGAACAACGACTTCAAAAACCATTAACCCATAGACAAATCAAACATATTTCTCGTTCCACCTCGGGAGAAGTAGAACGAGAAG
>DYTG01000157.1 GCA_020726085.1 Sulfurovum sp. | reverse complement strand
ATGGTTTTGCTCTTTTTTATTGTTTTGCTTTTTGGGGTTGATTATAGCATAGTTTGGGTGAAGATATTGAAGAGCAAAAGCATGGTGTGGAAATAACTTAAATAGCACACTTAAGCGATTATCTTATTTCATCTAAATTATGTTAATATTAGAGTATTATTTAAGAGGGGGTGAGATGAGAAGTGTTGTTGTGTGGATGGTGTTTGTTGTAGGGCTAATGGCTAATGCAAAAGAACTGCGTATCTATAATTGGTCAGAGTATCTACCAAAATCTATATTGAAGGATTTTACCAAAGAAACGGGCATTATTGTAGAGTATGAGACCTATGATTCCAATGACGAGATGTATAGAAAAGTAATATCCGATCTATTGCACCCATACGATATTATTGTACCCTCTACCTATTTTGTTCATAAAATGATAAATGAGGGATTGTTACACAAAATTGATAAAACCAAACTTACACACTATGGAAATCTTGATACCAAATTGCTCTCTCACTCTTCTGATCCTCAAAATGACTACTCCATACCCTATCTGTGGGGAAGTACAGGCATTAGCTACAATGTTGCTTTGGTCAATAAAACGATAACCTCATGGAGCGACCTTTGGAAAAAGGAGTATCAAGGGAGTGTATTGCTCAACGATGACATGAGAGAGGTATTTGGCATAGCACTTAAGGTTTTGGGCTACAGTGCCAACTCAACCAATCCCAAAGAGATTCAAATCGCCTACAAAAAACTTCTGGAACTCAAACCCAATATCAAAATGTTCTATTCGGGTTCGCAAACGCAAATCTATCTCAATGAACATGTTAAGCTTGGTATGAGTTTCAACGGCGAGAGCTTTATGACGCAAGAGAAAAATATTGAAAATCAGTTTAGTCAAATGATTATGAATCCAGATGCTACTCTTGATATTAAAGAGGAGCAAAGGGAGATACGCTACATTTATCCCAAAGAGGGAGTATTGATGTGGATGGATTCGTTTGTGATTCCTCAAAAAGCCAAAAATGTTGAAAATGCTCATATTTTTATCGATTATATTCTGAGACCCGAAGTGGCGAAATTGATTACTCGTAATATTGGTTACGCCTCTCCCAATCTCAAAACCATCAAACTTCTTGATAAATCCATTCAATCCAATCTCACCGTCTATCCCACCCAAAAAGAACTTGTCAATAGTGAATTTCTCATTGATGTAGGAGAGGCATTAAGCATCTACGAAACCTATTGGAAAATGCTCAAAAAGGATGACTAAACAGATGGAATCGCTTTTCATGACCCTAGGCATTGTAGTATTGGCATGGGGTATCGCTCTTTATATGCTCAATCTCAAAAAGCAAAAGCTTCAAGAGGATAAAGAACGCCGACTCAAAGCCTTTGAGGATGCATTGGATTTGGGCGAAGTGTTGAAAGCAGACCCAACGCCCCTCAAAGTATCCTACACTACCCCCAAGCCCCCTTTGGAGACAACTCAACCTCCAAAAACTGAGCCAATTGTTGCTCCTAAGCCTGTTTTGGAGTTTAAAGAGTATCTTGAACAGAGGTATCAAAAGCTAGGCTATACGCCGTGGAAACATCAATACAAAGAGCTTGATGGCGACATTGTTGCAAAGCAAGGAAGAGAGTTGCTCTTTGTTCGCTCTATCCATTCGAGCAAAAAAGCCTCTTATCGGCTAAGCCTCAACGATATTAAGGCTTTTAGAGTCGATGTGAGTGATTTTATCGACTCCAACCCTCCCTTTGCTAACTATCAGCCCTCACTGCTTTTGGTACTTTCGGATGAAATAGTGGACAACGAAGCCAAAGCCTATATTGAGAGACTTCAAGCCAAAGATAAGAAGATTGACTACAAAGTAATAGCCTTTTAGTTTGGTTTTTGAGGCATCTTAAAAAAGTATCCAATCGCAAGTATCAACACCCCCGCTCCCACAAACGAAACAATACGCTCAATCGTCGCACTGTTTGCCATATCTACAAAGAGCAGTTTGAGTACGGTAATGCCAATAAGACTCATGGAGACTATCCACACTCCGCTATTTTGGAGTCGTTGCGAGAGTATCATAAGCCCAAAAGCTACCAAACTCCACACAATCGAAAGCCCCATCTGGTAGCCTAGATGGCTCAAAATTCTTGCATCGTACCCCATAACTCCAAAGCTTTGCAGGGTTCTTGCTAAAACCACACTGATAAAAACAAGAGCATACAAATCCAATAGGATAAAAAGAGGCTCCTGAACGCCCAAATAGGCGACATTGCGTTTTGCAAAAGCGTAGAGTGCCAAAAGCGTAGCCATAGCAATGACATCCAAAGGATTGAAAAGCACAACGTAAGCGGATGTCGTATAAAAAAACAAAACCCCCGACCATACCAAAATCCAAATAGCCATAAGCCCCAAAAAAGAAGAAATTGTAGAGTTTGTAGTG
The DNA here is from genome assembly GCA_020726085.1 of Sulfurovum sp. Taxonomy (GTDB): domain Bacteria; phylum Campylobacterota; class Campylobacteria; order Campylobacterales; family Sulfurovaceae; genus FS08-3. Next base: position 398 of record DYTG01000157.1, on the reverse strand, counting down.
TTTGAGGATAGGATACTTAAGCCATCGATTGCCTACACCGTACATCCCTCCAAAACAAACCAAAGCCACAATACCCCATGCAATTTGTAGGCAAACCTCCTCTAGCCCCAATCTGTCGGCGTGATAGAGGAGTTTGATTGAGAGGATAATAACGATAAGTAGCAAAGAGAGCAATTGCCACCAAGATGCTCTCCTTCATTGGTGTTCAAGATAAAAAGCAAGAGTATGGTAGGAGACAAAAAAGAGAGAAATACTTACAATACCCCAATCATCAAAAGGATGCCCATCAAGCAATCGCCCAGAAAATAGAAGCATAAACGCACCTACGACCCAAAAGCTAGAGAGATGGCGTTGCATCGTGTTCTATTGGCTTTTGCGTGCTACGACCATCAAACCAA
>DYTG01000035.1 GCA_020726085.1 Sulfurovum sp. | reverse complement strand
CTGCCCAAAGATTCCAAAAGTGATGCGGTTTGTATCTGTAGAGACAGCAAAGGGGTAGTTGATTTTGTTGGTATGAATCTTGAGCGTTATGAGTGCGTTGTCCAAAAAATAGTTGGTTCGTTGCGTGTTTTTAAATATCTCCAAAATCAAACGCAACAACGTATCATCGCCTATCACCTCTACGCCATTGAGTTGTGCTAAAATCTCCTCCTCAATGGCTTGGATGTTGCGTTCTTTGAGTAATGTGCGAATAGCGAATAAAAATCGAAACAGTCGCATGATAATCCGCCGAGGATGTGAGCTGTTCTTTGTATTTTGCCAAAGCAATAAAGAGCAGTATCTCACGCATGGTAAAATTTTCGAGATAACTAAGGACAAAAATAGAACACAAAAAGTTGAGTTCACCGTTTAAAATGCTCTCTATGAGTTGGGCGATATGCTTTTGAGATTTTTGCAACTTCTCTCTATCATCGACAGTGATATTGAGCTTTGAGAAGTGATACTATTTTTCATTGTGAACAATAAGCCTTGATATTTCACTCTCAACGATAAAATTAAAACTCCCAATCACGGGGATTGTATTAGAGAGTACCAAACGCTTATTGGCGTAAATATAGATAGAGGGTTGCGACTCTAGGGGGGGGTTGATTGTGACCACAATCTCTTGCGTTTTGAGCCTCTCTTCTATCTCTTTGGGTATCTGAAGCTCCTCACTTGTGAGTCCATAAATATCTATCTCTTGTTTATGTGCCATTGCTCTCTCTTTGAGTACCTTTTTTCTAATTTTAACTTAGTTTGGTTAAAAAGTAATCAATAGAGCCGTAGAGTTGCACAATAAAAAGATTATAGCAGTTGAAAATTGAATTTTACACTTCAATAAATCCTAAAAGTAAATGCTCTCACAAACCAGTACCCCCCCCCTTTTTTTTTCCTCGTTCCGCCTCTCCTGAATTGGAACGAGCAAGAGTTATTTGCCCATTAAATCTGCTGAGATTTTTCAAAGTATTTTTGCAATACTTGGTAGCTTATTAGCTCCTCTTGTTGCTTGTTTTTAAACTGTTCGACATAGGCATTGGCGTTAGTGATAATGGTTTTGGCTTCGTGGGTGTGGTGGGTGTAATAGTGCATTTTGGCTTCTAGGTCACTGTAGTCCTCTTGAAGCAAAACATAGTGATGGCTGGGTATCAGTTTGCCCTCCATAAACCAAGTCTCAAATTTAGGCTTTGTCATCAACACCAATGAGTTAGAAGACATCGCCCATTTGAGGTTGGAGGCTACATCGTTGCCCTCGATGGAGAGGATAAATTTATAGCCCAGTTGCTCTTTGATGCTCATACGGTTTTTGATCCAGTGTGGGGTTTTGTCTTTGTTGGTTTGTCCAATATCGCACAAAGGATGGTCAAAAAATCTCTCCATAAAGGCAATTCGGTGAGGCATATGTACCCCACCTCTCCAAATAAGCTTATCGATTTTGGCTTCAAAAGGAAGAGTATCGTTTACAAAAATAAAGTGACGAATGCGGTTGAGTTTCATAAGAACTGCGTTGTGGTTATCTACACCAATAGGACGACTTTTGAGCAAAGTAGGATATGGGGGGATGTGGGTTATATCGCCAAAGAGATAATGGAAAGCTAAACGTTTATCAAAAAAACGCAAAGACTCCATAAGATCAAAAAAGTAGGTTTTGTGGCGTTCGTTTTGCAAAAAGGTTTGAATGGTTTGTGTGCTATCGACTGCAAAGGGTGCTTGAATTTGATCGTAATAAATCACTCGCTGATCGATTTGTTCTTTTGTGGGAGTATCGAGGCAGTGATAGTAGCTTAAAAGTTGCTCTTTTTTGTATCGATACCAAAAACTAGGGGCAAAGAGTTTGGCGTAGCCTTGAAGATAATAGAGTATTTTGGGTTTTTTGGATAGGTCGATACGCAACTTCAAAAGTGAAAGCAGTCGCTTTTTCCATTTTATTTTTTGCAATGGATATACCTTTTGGTGTAGCGAAAAAATTTACCTATAAAGTTGGCGATAGCAATCACAAAACCTCTCCAGCCGTCCAAAAATCCCAATTGAAAAAAGTAACTTTTGAAAAAGGCAAATTTGGCTTTGGCGATGACGACTAGAAAAGAGCAGGTTTTTTTATCGTGCGATGCCAAATCGGAATAGCGTATGATTTTTTGTAAAAATTGGTTGATATTGGTAATGGCGTAGTGCTTGAAAGGGTTTTGAAGCGTTATTTTAATGGTATGGCTTGTTGTTTCAATCGATTCGTGTACCTTGTTGCTATTAAATTGGTGCGTTTTTCTGTGGTAGAGTCGTGCTAGATAATCCTTGCCCCAACCGCTGTGTTGGATGTGTTTATCCAAAAAGTAGTTCTCTCGCTTGATGATGTAGAGCTTTTGGGGGTTATCTGGTACCAAAGCGGTAATCTCTTCAACCAAAGGAGGCAAAAGTTCCTCATCGCTATCGAGTGAGAGTATCCAATCGTGCGAGGCAAAAGAGGCGGCGTGGTTTTTGGTATCGCCAAAGCCCAAAAAAGCCCCCTCAATAATCTTGACATTGCTAAAGCTTTGGGCAATCAAGCCTGTGTTGTCGCTAGAGTCGTTGAGATAGAGTATCACCTCATCAAAAGCACGGAGACTTCTAAGCGTGGTTTGGATGGTATCTTGTGCATCTTTGGCGATGATGACGACGCTAAGGTTGGGTTTCATGATAGGTTCTTTTTAAAGGTATTGTATCAAAACTTTGTGAGTTTTTGGCTTCTTTCGTGTCGATAGACTCCGTGCAAAAGAGCAAAAAAGAGTACAAACAAAGCAAGGCTAAATTGCTTGATGATGAAAGGCTCGGCAATGAAGCCTACCAAAAAGACGCTCACAAATACCACCTTAATGCTCTCAAACTCCCTATTTTCAAATCGCATCCGCACCAAAGCGTAAAAAATGCTCAAAAAAATCACAAGCCCCACAAGCCCCAATGAAGTAACCACTTCGGCGTATTGATTGTGGTAGTGTTCAAACCAACTCAGGCACTCCATTTGCGGGTATTGGTGGGCTATGATTGCTCGAAGTCTATCGGTGTGGTCAATCACTCCGCTCCCCAAAAGTGGCTCTTGTGCGACTATCTCTTTGGCAATGATAAGCGCACCCATGCGATTACCCCATGAGGTACAGTAGTCTTGATGATAGTAGAGTTTTTGAAGATTATCAAGCGAGACATTGACCCGCTCATGAAAGGTGTTACTTAGGTTAAAAGCTAGGCTTACAATCACAACCAATGCCCCCATGGCAATACCAAAAGCACGCCAAAGGTAGCCAAATCGGTGCATCCAAAGCATAACAAACCCAACCCCAAACGCCAAGTAGCCAATGCGTCCTGCGACAATAAAGAGATTAATCGTCACACTAATAAAAAAAAGCAGGTAAAAGAAGCGATATTTCAAGGACTCTTCGTAGAGTAAACGACTCAATATCAAAAGCGACGTAAAAGCCAAATAGAGTCCATAATCAAGATGATTCATAAAAGGCGTAGGATTATCGGGTGAACCGTGATTGAGTGAAATAAGCTCAAAAAAGATACCGTAAGAGAGCAGTTCACTCACCAACATCCCCACAACAAAAGCCGAAATGGTGCTTAAAATCTTCTCTTGTTCGATGGTGGTAGCTATTGCAACAATGACTAGAAAATACCAATAGGTAAAGACATACTCTATCGCATCCTTCCAATTGTGCGACTCCACCCATACAAGCGAAACAAACGTATAGAGCCAAAAGAGCATCAACGCCTGAAAGGCATGGCTTTGGGCAAGTTCTTTGAGTCTCTTGTACTTTTCGTGACTCAAAAACCAAACAAGAATAATCAAAAGTGAAAAAAAGACAATCCCTGCACGTGAAAGGGGCAATACAAAGGCAAAGGCGACAAAAAGTAGATTAAGCAGTTGGTTTATGGGGATCATGAGCAGTGTTTTCAAATCGATAATAGGCATGAAGCAGTGCAAAAAAGAGGGCAAACATCGCCATAGGAAACTGCTTGGCACTCAAATAGGGTTCGGCGATAAAGCCAATAAGATAGACGCTAACAAAGACTATTTTGAGGAGTTCAAACTCTTTGTTTTGAAACTTCATACGTGCTACAAAATAAAAAATGGATAAAAAGAGCAAGAGTCCTACCAAGCCTCCTTGTGTAAGAATCTCAAGATATTGATTGTGATAGTGCATAAACCAACTCAAACACTCCATCGTTGGGTATTGGGTAGCGATGATGGTTTGAAGTCTTTCAATATGGTCACGATTGCCTACGCCAAAAAAAGGCTCATGCACCACAATATCTTTGGCTACCACAAAAGCCCCCACTCGCATCCCCCATGAGGTACAATAGTCTTGCTGGGAGTAGAGTTTGCTGATACTCTCAACGCTCATATCGGCACGGTGCTTAAAGGGAGAGCTAAAGTTGTAAGCACCAATCAAAACAATGCTCAAAAGAGATAGTGTAATCAAAAGAGCCTTAAGGCGTTGTTCAAAATGATAGAGAATCACAAGCAACAAGGTAGGAACAAAGATGATATATCCCACTCTGCCTCCAATGATAAAAATATCCATCGCCGCAATACCAAAAAGAGCAAAATAGAGGAGTTTGTATCTAAGATGGGTTTCATAAAGAAATCGTATCAAAAGTATCAACGCACCAAAAGCCAAAAAGAGTCCAAAGTCCAAATGACGCATGATGGGAGTAGGGTCACTAGCAATGCCGTGTTTGGTATTGAAAAATTCAAAAAAGATACCGTAAGAGAGTATAGCACTCAACACAACGCCTATCAAAAAAGTAGCTATCAAAGGAAAGATATGCTTTTGTTTGATTGTGGCAATCATAATAGGTATAACCAAAAAGTACCAATACTTTGAAAAAGCCTTGAGTGCTAAGAGTAAATTATCCGATTCAACCCACAACAAAGCGACAAAGCAGTAGAGAATATAGACAAAGAGAGCTTGGAGGGATCGGTACTCAAAAACACTCTTTAGCTCCAAACGTCTATTTTCTCCCAAAAAGAGCCAAACGAGGATAATCAAAAAACCAAATACCACAATTCCCGCACGGCTAAGGGGTACTGATAGAGCGTAGAGAAAAAAGAGTCCATTAAGGATAGGGGTGATAGTTGATTGTGAAAACACTCTGTGACCTTAAAGCCTATTGTAATTGTGACGCAGATTGGCTTAAAATTTAGTAATTTTTACATTGTAAAATTATATATTTAATATGATAGTATTTTCTTGCTTAAATTCACAATATCATTGGGGCAAATACTCTCGATAGAGAAATCATTTTTATTGAGTCTAAGTGCATTAACGTTGCTATTGGATTGAATGGTTTGATTGATAGAGGTAGCAAAGCTGTTGCGAAGGGCGGGAGTATTGCCAAAGAGAGCAACAGAGGGGATATTCATCGCCCATGCTAAATGGGTAGGTCCCGTATCGCCACCGATTACCAATTTGGCACTACCAATAAGGGCTTTGAGTGCTTCCAAATCGCCTTTTGGGGATAGGGTGATATTGTTGCAACGCTCTTTTAGCCACAAAGCACTCTGTTTTTCGGTTTCATTGCCCCATACTACAGTAATCTCTTCATTGAGGGTTTTGGCAAGTTCTAAAAACTTCTCTTTGGGATAGATTTTGTTGGCTTTTGATGCCCCTACTACAAAAAGTATATAATCTTTTTGTTCAAATGTACTATCTGTATATAAAAAGGGTTCTTTATCCAAAATATCTTGAATCGATAGATTGATACTAAGAGCTTTTGCAATCAATGTCATATTGCGAATAATGACATTTTGCTCATAAGCAATAGAGACTTTGGTATCGTAAAACCAACTCGCCATTTTTTCTCGAATGGAGTGCTTATCAAATCCTACAATCACGCTTGTTTGAGAGGCGATGAGTTTGGCTACAATGGCGGATTTGAGCAGTCCTTGGGCATCAATCACCACATCGTAACCCTTTTGGGCGTAGGTTTTGACTTTTTTGATTTCGCTTAAGAGATTGCGTTTGTGTTTTTTGATGGATTTGAGATTGAGCGGCAAAATGGTATCGATATGGGGATTGTTTTGCAAAATTTGCACAAATGCCTCTTCGACCACCCAATCAATCCTAGCATCGGGGTGAGCTTTTTTGATAAACTGCAACACCACCATAGCATGAACAATATCCCCCAAAGCCGAAAGTTTGATAATAGCAATACGCACACGTTGTCCTTGATGTTTTGTAGATTTTATTATAGTCTATTTATGGTATAATTGACTTAAAAGGAGACCCAATGACCCTAGCCCACAAATACGACTACACACCTATCTACAGCTACGAGGATTACCTTCATTGGGAAGGGAAATGGGAGCTTATTTACGGCACTGCCTTTGCTATGTCACCCATGCCTATGCCCAAACACCAAAAGATAAGCAACAAAATTGCACGTTATTTAGATGAAGCTTTAGAGAAGTGTCAAGCGTGTCAAGCCCTGCTTCCAGTAGATTGGAAAATCGACAACTCCACTGTAGTACAACCCGATAATTTGGTGGTGTGTAACGAACCACTCGATAAAAGTTACATACAAAAAGCCCCAAAAATCATTTTTGAAATCCTCTCTCCCTCTACGATGCAAAAAGATCTCCATCTTAAATACGAACTCTACCAAAATGAGGGAGTGGAGTATTATGTCATCATCGACCCAAATGATAGTTTCGCCAAAATCTATCGTCTTAGAGGAGGAAAATACATCAAATACGGCGAGGCTTGTCATGAGAGTATTGCCTTTGAAATAGAAGAGTGCGGTAGTGCTTTTGAATTTAATTTTGGGTTGATTTGGTAAGATGAAGATACTTATTGAGCTACCCACATGGCTAGGCGATGCTACGATGGCGACACCTGCGATTGAAAATATTGTAGCCACCTATCCCCATGCGAAGCTTACTCTTTTTGGTTCATGGGTTGCTACGCAACTTTTCAGTGAGCATCCCAATGTCGAAAAAATTGTCGCAGATGAGAGCAAACAAGGGAAGTTTCGCTTTTTTAAGCTCTATCAATATGCCAAAGAGTTAGGGAGTTTTGAGTTGGCGTTAAGCTTTCGACGCAATTTTACCACCAAATTTTGGCTCTTTTTTGTCGATGCCAAACGCAAATCGCATTATCGTCGCTATACTACCAATCCTCTTCATCAAGTCGTGCGTTACAATGATTTTATCAATCAAGCACTCAACATCAACACCGCCCCATCAACACTTAAAATCCATACCCAAACCTCTCATACTCCCAAAACAAAACCTCTGTTAGGTATCAACGCTGGAGCCTCGTACGGTAGTGCCAAACGGTGGTATCCTCAAGAGTTTGCCGCTTGTGCCGTAGCCTTATCGCAAAGGTACGATATTGTTTTGTTGGGTTCTTTGAGCGAAAAAGAGATAGTGGGGGATATTGAGCGTATATTAATCCAAGAAGGTATTACAAATTTTCACAATTTAGTAGGCAAAACAACCATTAGAGAACTTATCAACAAGGTAGCTTCTCTCGATCTTTTGATTACCAACGATTCAGGACCCATGCACTTAGCGGCTGCTTTTGGGGTGCCAACTGTAACCATTTTTGGACCCACACGGTACGATGAGACGAGTCAATGGATGAATGAAATCTCTATCATTGTAACGCAAAATCTCCCTTGTTCCCCCTGCATGAAACGCACCTGTCCGCTCAAACATCATGAGTGCATGAAGCTTATCAGTGCCGATAGGGTTTTGAGCCGTATCAAGGAAGCGGGGTTACTTTAACTCCACCTTAACAAGCTTTGAAAACTCGTCGATTTTGGGATTATCCAATACAATCCACGCTTTATACAAAGAGATAAACTTCTCATCGCTTACACTCCAGACTCTATCAAGGGTGGCGTTGGTTTTTTTGTCGTTGATGTAGATTTGCTTAGTGTCAATACCTTCCATCTCCTCTTTGTCCAAAAAGAGTACCAATTTGGCACGACTAAGATCGGCAATGGTAGCAATGGGAGTGGAGGGATTGACAAAATCTCCGCTGCGTACATGAAGATGGTAGAGGTATTGATTATCAAGCACAATGCTCTTTTTGGCGATGTTATCTTCAAGCTGAGCCTTTTTGAGTTCTAGCGATAGAAGCTTCTCTTTGGTAGAGAGGTATTGGTTTTTGGATGCGATGTATTGATAAAAAGCAGCATCTTTTTGGGTTTGAGATGTAGTAGAGAGGGCATTGACGCTTTCAAAATAGCGTTTTTGTTTGAGATGGGTTGCTTTGAGTCCGATAAGCATCTCTTGAGTAAGAGCTAATGTCTCTAGGGTGTTGTTAAGTTCTACACGGTTGAGTGCATCATCAAGATGGACTATCTCTTGGTTGTTGATGGTGCGTCCTTGTGCCTCAACATCGGCTTTGAGTACTGCTGCACTTACGGCTGATTTGAGGATAATGGTATCGTAGGGTTCAATTTTGGCATAATGAACTTTGCTCCATACCCATAGAGACAATAGAGGTATTAACAGTAGTTTTTTCATCTTTTTTCTTTTAGAGTGTTTTGCAGATATTGATATTACCGCTCTCGAAGCCTTTCTTGAACCATGTCACTCGTTGAGCTGAGCTTCCATGCGTAAAGGCATCGGGGACGACATGACCTTGTGAACGTTTTTGGAGTGTATCGTCTCCGATAGCACTAGCGGCATTGATTGCCTCTTCGATATCCCCTTGTTCTAGAATATTGAAGCGTTGATTGGCATGATACGCCCATACTCCCGCCAAACAATCAGCTTGAAGCTCTACTTGCACCTGCACGGCATTGTTATCGGCTTTGGAGTGAAGAGCCATTTTGCGTTTGTGGGCGATCTCCAAAATACCCAAAATATGTTGGATATGGTGTCCTACTTCATGTGCAAGTACATAAGCTTGGGCGAAATCTCCTGTGGCGTTAAATTGTGTTTTGAGTTCATCAAAAAAACTCAAATCAATGTATATCTTCTCATCAGCGGGGCAATAAAAAGGCCCCGTTTGGACATCAGCATTGCCGCATCCACTGTGTGTAGCCCCCCTAAAAAGCACAAGCGTGGGGTGAGGATAGGAGCGGTTGTACCCTCTCAGAACCTCCTCCCATACGAGTTCCGTATCTTTAAGCACAGTAGCAATGAAACGCTTTTGCTCATCGTTTTGAGGCTCATTGACGACTGCTTTGGTTGTATTGCCACCTCCTATGGGTGAAAATCCAGCCAAATATGCCACAACCCCTATGGCAATAATTGCCCAACCCAATTTGGTACGCAAGAGCATCTTGATAAGAGGCCAGAAAAAGAATGCCATTGAGACGAGGTTGCTACCTCTGCCCAAACTGCCCATTTCGCCTCGTCTATCATCAATATTGGAACTCTCATTTCTACCTTGCCATCGCATAAGGACTACTCCGTTGAATGAATTTGGTAATTATAGCAAAATAATATATAATGTTTAAAAATTTAATACAAGGAATCCTATGGCGAGGGCTTATTTTGTAGATGTATAAGGCATACTTATTGATGATATTCACGAAAAGCCTATTGCGGGGGCGTTGGAGTTTGTGAAGTATCTCAACGCCCATGCTATCCCCTATGTACTTATCACCAACAACACCCAAATCCCTTCCAAAGAGTTTTTTGCCTATGGCAAACCCAGTCCAAACTTCTATCAAAAGGGGCTTAAAACGCTTCAATCTATTGACAATACTTTGCGTTTTGAGGATATAGAGATTATTCGCGATGATGTTGCGGGTGATTTGGTAGGGGCAAAAGCCCTTGGAATGCGTACAAGCTTTGTGCTTAGTGGCAAATACCCAAACGCCGATATTGTCCACAAACTCCAACCCCACGAAAAACCCGACTCCATTTACACCCATATCGCAGAGATTTTGGAGACGCTAAAGTAGCACTTTGGAGGCTACGGCTAAAGCTGCACTTTGGCTTTTGAGAATTAAAGGAGTATCAAATCCTACGATTTGTCCCTCATAGAGTCTCATTTCAGCGGGTGTAAATCCTCCCTCGCAACCAATCACAAGCGTATCAATCAGAGCGTTTTGTTCTAAGTGTGTAGTGGAAAAATTTACCATCAAGCTATTGGGATAGGTGCGTTTGAAATCCTGCAAAGTAGGAGAGTGTTCAAGGGTGATAATCGAGCTTCGTCCGCATTGGCTTGAAGAGCTTATGAGGATTTTTTCGAGGCGTTCAGAGTCGATTTTGAAATTCTTTTGACTTCTATCACAATAGATAAAGGTAATCTTAGCGACACCCATCTCGTTGAGCGAAGCGATAGATTTTTCGATACTTTTGGGATCAATCATGCACCAACCAATATGAAGCTTGTGTTTGGCTTCTACCGTTTGGATTTCATAATCGACAAGGGCTATATGTGCCTCTTTTTTGGTAATGGTTTGGATTTCGTAGCAGTAGAGATGGGCATCGCTAAGATTGCGTAAAAATATCCTATCGCCTAGCGTGTGACGACGTGCTTTGATGATGTATTTGTAGTCGTTTTCAACCAGTGCCAAAAAGCTCTCTTTGGCGTGAGGGTGGTAGAGATAGCGCATTGTTAGTTGTAAATAAAAATAAAAGGCAAAATGATAAGCAATTGAGCCACCACAATAGCCATATATCGACCCTGATAGGCTTTGAAATCTTTAGCTTCACTCAATACAAAACGTTTGAGCTTGTAGCCTTTGAGTATCTCACCCGCTATCAACACAACCAGTGCTACAACCATCAAAATCATATTGATAGACCAACCACGACTTGAAAGCACCATCACAACGAGTCCATCAAACGCAATCATGGTGAGTAACGTGTAGTTTACAAGAGCGGCAATGCGACTGCCACGAATCAATTTAAAGGGTTTTTCAATCCACACAAGAGGAATCGCAAGAGAAGCCAACAATACAAAAATGTAGAGATAGACAGTCATAGCATGATACCCTATCATTTGAGCAATCATATCAATAAATCCTTTTTTAGCGGATATTATACTATAATCTAACCCATTTGGCTTGAAGAGTATACAAAATCACTCTCTAATCTCCACTCCCTCTTTGGTCACTCGAATGGTGGCGTATTGGCTGTAGAGTACATTAGAACCCTCTTGAATTTTGACAAATTTACGCTTGGTGTAATCGACATCAAAATCCCCGTAGCTACTGGTTGAAAAATCGACACACAGTTTGGCGGCGGCCTCTATGACGTGAGCGGGGAGGTTTTGTTTGTCGGTCTTGATGATGATATGCGAAGAGGGCATATTGCGAATGTGCATCCACAAATCATTGGCTTTGGCACTTTGCAATAGCTTTTGGTTTTCGGTGGAGTTCCTGCCTACCAACACTTTGTAATCATCAATCCAAAAGAGTTCACCCTCTTTGATTTTGGCTTTTTTCTTCTTGGATTGGGAGCGTTTTGGGACAAGAAGTTCAAGGTCATAGAGGTTGTTGCAATGCTCAATGGTATGTTTGATATTGGTATAGAAGTTGAGTTTGGAGGTGAGGTTGCTTTTTTCGATATGGATATTTTTGGCTCGGTTTTTGGTGCGTTTGGATTTGTTGAAAAAATGCTCACTGATGCGATTTTTCACCACACCACTGGGCAACTCGATAGCGATTTCATGACCCTCAAAATCATAAGCGACAAGCTTTGTATCGTAGGGTTTGATATGGTGGAGATTGGCTAAAATGATATGAGCGTAGTGACTGTAGGTTTGATACTCTTGCGTGAGCGCCTCTTCATCGGGAAGTTTATCAATCTCGTGTTGCAATGCGGCTATTTTTTTGCCAAATTCTACTATTTTTTGCTTTTTGTGGGCGTTAAGCTTTTGGTTGTTATGCTCATCATAGGTTTGTTGCAAAAAGGCTTCAACATCGCCCAAACTCTCATGGCTAGGCTTGGGTTCTCTCAATGGAATAGCTTCAAGAAAGGTATTGGGACGAACCACCCGAAAAGAGCTATCGCTATCGATATGGCGTAACGCCTCAAGAACAACTTCATCGGAGTCGATAAGGATAATGTTGGTGTTTTTGCCTGTAAATTCAAACTGCAAATGGATGATTTGGTCTTTGTAGTTGCTTTTGGGAGCGAGTGTAAAACGCACGACTCTATCGTTATTGACCAGTTCAACGCTTAGAATTTTGGACGAAGATACGAGTGAAAAAAGGAGATTATCAAAAGGGGCTTGATAGCTCTGAGGAGGGCGGTGTGAAGATGCCAGATAGATAAAACTATGCCCCCGTGTCATATTGAAAAAATAGCTTTTGGAGCTACGATTGAAATTAAGCTCTAAAGTATTGTCCTCTATGCGTCTGGCTTTGGTGATAAAATCAAAGGATTGGAGATGTTGGACGATAGAGACTAATTCATAGTGCTTCATAGGGACTCTTTTTGGATTGAATTATAGCATAAACAATCCAAAGATGCCAGATGAGGCAATTTGACAAGCAATAATTAAGAAAATATAGTGAATAATCACAACTAAAATTATAGGAATCTTGTTATGCGAAAAAATATCGCCGTAAGTATTGTAGCCCTTATTATTCAAAAACCAAAAATCCTTTTGCTAATCGTCCCTCTTTTGGTGTTGGGTTATCTCTATGAGATTTTTATCGCACGACCCACGATGTTTTATATGGGTACTCCTCAAGCAATCAGCAGTAGTTTAAGCACATGGACGCATATTGTGCGAAACGATGACTTTGCGATAGGATACAATATCCTAAGAGGCAATCCGCTTTGGGTAAGCTATAGACTTACACAAATCCCCAAAAACGCTCCACGCCTCAAACGCCCCGACGCATTCAAGAGCGATTGGCGTAGTTTTAATGCTCTTGATAGCGATGATTATACACATAGCGGTTACGATAGAGGACACATGGCGCCCAATTATGCCATTAGTACTCTTTATGGCAAAGCTTCTCAAGAAGATACTTTTTTGATGAGCAATATCACACCTCAAAAACCCAATTTAAATCGTAAATTGTGGCAACGACTTGAGATGGTAGAAGCCGACTATTTTACAAAAGTCTTTGATAGCGTATGGGTGGTGACGGGACCTATTTTTGATTCCGACATCACACGCCTCAAAAGCAGTTTTAAAGTACAAATACCCGATGGCTTTTTTAAGATTTACATAGGACTCAAAGGCAATCAATCCCCTAAAGCCCTTGCGTTTATTATGCCTCAAAATGTAACAGGTCATGAGCCATTGACAAAATACATCGCAACGGTTGATGAAGTAGAGCAACAAAGTGGTTTTGATTTTTTTGTTATGCTTGATGATAGGCTTGAAAACGCTATTGAATCTTCTAAGGATATAGAACCTTGGAGACTCAAATCGTTGGCCAATATCCAATCAAAATATTAAAGCTTTTTCTTGTTCTCAAATGCTATTTGGAAACAAGAAACACTCTCAAAGCTCATCTTATAGCTTAAATTATAGTTTCGTCAAAGAGATAGTTTATAGACGTTGAAAATCTCCGCTTGTTCCGCCGCTTTTGTGTTCGAGTTGGATGTTTTTAATCACCATCGATTTATCAATGGCTTTGAGCATATCGTAAATTGTCAAAAGTCCGATACTAACCCCCATAAGGGCTTCCATCTCTACCCCCGTCTTGCCTTCGAGTTTGGCGGTGACGGTAAGTTTGAAGGCTTTTTGAGAGTGTAATTCCTCAATATCGGTCTTGATGGAACTAAGCATCAAAGGGTGACACATAGGAATGAGTTGGCTTGTCTGTTTGGCTCCCATTATGGCCGCTACAACTGCGGTTTGCAGTACAGATCCCTTTTTGGTGTGATTGTTTATCACGGCATCAAACGCCTCTTGCGAGACTTCAATAATGCCACTGGCAACGGCTATGCGTGTTGTAGCGCTTTTGTCGGAGACATCGACCATTTTGGGTTTGTTGTTCTCGTCTAGGTGGGTTAGATTCATCATTATCCTCTTTGGGTACTAACTGTATTGTTTGTAGGCTTGTGCCATCTTCTCATCGTAACGATTGGCTTTGTAACCAGGGCCGTTGTAGCGTCTGGCAAATCCTGCCCAATCTCGTACTTTTAGGAAGCGTATTAAATTATTGACTTCGATAAATCGCACAAATGCCATAAGTTGCTCCCCCTCACTCTCGTACATCTTGTCGACAAACTCTTGCACTGAGGCGTATCCCAAAGATTTCCAATGAAAGCCCATAATCTGGAAAAGTCCCCACGAAGCCGATTCGTTGGCGCTATCTTGATGGATTGCTTTGGCTTTCTCCAATCGGTCGTATTGGCTTTGACCGTAATAGGCTTTTGTCCATGCACTGTGGAGGATATTTTCATTGCCTTTTTGATAGTTGGCAGGATTGAGTCCGTGTGCTTTGAGTTGTTTCCAAAAAATATGCCCCTCAAAAAGAATTTTGGGTTTATCATCTACAAATCCTTTGCCGTTAGACTCTACCTTATAGACGGCTTTGACCGTAGCGACATTGACTCCAAGTTTATGGGCAGCTTTTTGGATATCCTCTTCGCTTAAAAATTTGCTTTGTACTACTTCAAAGTGTTGCGGAAATTTTTGCTGCAAAGTAATCCAACTCTTACCCCCCACGATTCCATCAGCAAGAAGTCCATTTTGGGCTTGAAACTCTTTGACGCATTCAACGGTCTTGTTGCCAAAATCTCCATCTGCCACAAGATGACACCCCGATTTGTTGAGCAGTGTTTGCAAAAGCATCACCTCATCTTTTTTGGTCGTCCCTTTTCTAAGTGTACTAAGCATCTTTTCCCCTTTTTGTGAATTTTTCATATAATAGCACTAAAGAGGCAAATGAGTCAAGCAATTTCAATAGTCAACAGTCCGTCCCGTTTTTTTGATATTGTTTGAAGTATCTACTTATGCTATAATAAACCCAAAAAAAGGAAATCCCCCATGTGCCAAGTATCTCGCT
>DYTG01000156.1 GCA_020726085.1 Sulfurovum sp. | reverse complement strand
CCTCATCAAGCTCAATCTTGGCAACCTTTAAAAACCTAATTTTCATCAAAAAACTCTTGATAAGAGAGTATTTGTGCTTTGCCCAATTTGAGAAGTTTTTGTCTGCTTTTGAGTTCCTCTTTCCATTTAGGTTCTATTTGAGGATTGATGGGATTAAAGCTCTCTATGATTTGATTGACAATATAGAGTCTATCGACAAATGGAAGGCTAAGGGTTTGTGATACAATTTGATTATTAGACATTTCATCTCCTTGTTTGCATTCAATCATTATATCATAAATCACGGATTTTAATGATGCCTACTTAGGCACCCAAAGGCATCTCTGCAAATCCAAATTTTGCAATGAGTAGCTTGAAAGTACGTACTGTCGGATACTAATCAAGCAAAATGACCCTTACACTCTCTCCTATGGCTTTGGTGGTTTCATCTTCGTCCATTACAAGCAGTCCGATGTTGCCTAGCATATTGGTAAGTATCGCCGAAGTGCCTACCTTTTTGCCCACAAAATCGACCGCATAATGCCCCTTTTCAAGGTAGCAATTACAAGCACGAAACTCTTTTTTGTCTGTTTTTTTGCTAAATGGCTCTTTGAGAGTAGCTTGGATAGTTTTGAGCGGTGAAGCGGTGTTTTGAAATTTCGCCATAAGAGGCAAGAGATAGAGCAACGCCGTCACGGTGGAGGAGTAGGCAAACCCAGGGAGTGCCACGACAAACTTATCCCCTTTTTGGGCTATCATTAGGTGTTGTCCTGGTTTGATTTTGACCCCTTGAAACAGCACGTCGCACCCTAGCTCCTCTTGCACACTATCTTTGACAAAATCAAAATCCCCCACGCTTACTCCCCCTGTAGTGAGGAGTATATCGCAGGAGTTGAGGGCTTGAAGCATCGTGTGTGTGATAGTGGTTCTATCATCGGCGATACACCCCATTTGGAGTGGTTTACCTCCGTATTTTTTCACCATCGCTTCGAGGATATAGTTGTTGGAGCTTCGTATTTGGCTTTGGTGGGTGGGTATTGCTCCTAGTTCCAAAAGCTCACTACCCGTTGAAAGAATAGCCACGATAGGCTTTTGATAGACCCAAACCGATACAATATTGAGCGTCGCCATGACTCCAATATGGGCTATATCAATGAGCGTATTTTGGGGGATAAGCACCTCGTCTTTGCGGTAATTTTCCCCTACCTCACGCACCGCAAAGCCTTTGGGGACGCTTTGGTGGATGATGATACTCTCGCCCTCCACACGGACATTTTCGATAGGCACAAGCGTATCGCTTCCTAGAGGCATAAGCGAACCCGTAAAGGTCTTGATGCAACTACCCGCTTGGAGTGTGAGGAGTGTGTCGTTTCCTGCAGGATTAATCGAGGCGATAGGGAGTCGTTGTTGGTTCTCATCATGCACAATAGCATAACCATCCATCGCTGAAGTGGGAAACTCTGGAGAGTTGTAAGAGGCTACAATATCCTGTGCCAACACACAACCCAACGCCTCCATCAAAAAAATCTTCTCTTTTTTGTAGGTTTGTAGCGTGATACTTTCAACGAGTCGCATCGATTCATCAAATGAAATAAAAGGCATTTATGCTCCCATCAATAAAAATTAGGCATTTTGAGATCATCAAGATTGACATCTACCTCAACCCCCATCAAGTTAAAAGGCTGGGGTTCTTTGGTGATATCAATAAATTTCACCTCTTTGCCGTATCGCTTTTTGTAATTTTGGCGCAGGGTATGGAGCGAGATAATCTCATCGACCAAAATGTTTTTGATTTTGGGCGAATTGGCGACGAATATCATCCCCTCGGCATACTTCTCGATTTCTTGAGGCTTTAGTCCACGATTGGTTGCTACGCTATCGATAAAGTTGAGATAGGTGGGATGGAGCATATGTTCATTGAGATAGGCGGTTTGGTTGGCATCGGGTGTTTTGAAAAACGAGAGCGGTTGTTTGTATTTGCCTTTTGTGATAGTCGATTCCTCTATACCTACCTTTTTTGCCAACTCTTCGATAGTGTAGTGTTGCATAATAACCCCAATAGAGCCTACCAGTGCGTTTTTATTGGCATAGAGTGGCTTGATAGCCGAAGCGATATAGTATCCACCCGAAAGTGCGTATCCTCCTACATACATCGTGACATTTTTTTCACTCTTGATAGCTTTGAGATAGTTTGCCATCTCCTCACTTGCCGTAGGTGAGCCTCCGGGGGAGTTCATAATGACAAGTATCTCTTTAAACTCTTTTTTCTCCAATACTTTATCGATTTTGTTCATCAATGCCAAAATGTAGTCGTTGGTAATGACTTTGTCGATATTGACGATAGCAATTTGATCTTTGCCACTCTCACTAGAGCCTTGTAATAGCCCTTTTTGCGTCAAAAAAATAGTGATAATGACCACCTCGGCGACTAGCAAAATGACAAGCATTGCGATTTTGATATTTTCAATCACAAACTTTTTTTTGAAAATCTTTATCTCTCGTTCAAACTTCTCTTTTTCGAGTTCCCAATTGTTTGACTCTTGCATTACATCACCATCTTGACATCTTGATGTGACTCAAAGCTCTTAAATAGGGCATTTCGCTCCGCCTCATCATCGACATGACAATAGGCATTGTAGCTTATAAATTTGCCATTGGAAGAGGCATTGCCCAAGTGGCAACGGTACTCTTTGTGCGAAAGTATATCGGCGATAGTATCCTCTAGGGCTTTTGCGTCTTTGCCAATAAGCTTAAATCCCCACTCACAAGGGTAATCAATGTGGGGTTTGTCAGGGGTTTGGGTATCTAGTATCATAATTGCTCAACCTTTTTTGTTTTGTTGTAATCATAAATAGTTTAACTTATAGTAACCTTAAAAGAGCTGCGTATCAAATTCATTG
>DYTG01000155.1 GCA_020726085.1 Sulfurovum sp. | reverse complement strand
AGTGCAAACAGTCGTTACGAACTCTTTAGGGTGAAGCAATCGATAGTTTTAGATTGCTTCAAACTCGGGCTTTAGCCGAGGCTACACTTGCTCTTGCTAGATGATAAAGATAGTAGGAATGATAAGCGGATAACGTTTTTTGGTGCGTACGATGTGGCGTTTGAGTGCTACTCGTATCTCGTTTTCGACAATCGTATGGTTTTTGAGTGCTTCGGGTTTGATGCTAGGAAGCAGTAGCTCCAAAATATCTTCAATCTCTTTACTAAATCGCTTCGTCTCTTTTTCGGCTACCAATCCGTAAGTCGTCACGACGGGTTTGCCTACAAGGCGTTGATTCTCTTGAGAGATTTGCGCTACGACATTGACAATACCATCACTGGCAAGTTTTTGACGATCCAATACTACGCTGTTTTCAATGGTTTTGTTGTTTTGGTTGTCGATATAGGTTTTGCCACTCTTGACGGTTTTGACTTTTTTGAGATATTTGGATGTGATTTCGACTTGATCGCCATCGCTCATCAAAATAATGTTACGTTCAGGTACGCCGCAAAGGATACCCGTTTGGGCGTGTTGAGAGATATGGTTGTACTCTCCGTGCACGGGCAAGAAAAACTTAGGTTGTATAAGGCGGAGCATCAACTTTTGCTCCTCTTGTGCGGCGTGACCCGAGACGTGAATATCGCTAAACTCTTTGTATCGTACCGCTACCCCCGCTTTCATAAGGAGATTCATCAATCTCGAAACCGCCCCCTCGTTGCCTGGGATAGCCGAAGCGGAGATAATGACGGTATCGGTAGGTTTGAGTTTAATATGGCGATGCTCATCGGTTGCCATACGAGAAAGTGCTGCCATTGCCTCCCCTTGCGAACCTGTTGTGACAATCAAAATATCGCTATCTTTGTGTTTGCCTACCTCATGCGCATCGATGAAATTTTTATCGGCAATATCTATGTATCCCAAACGTCTCGTAGTTTCAATATTTCGCTCCATGGATCGACCAATAATGCAGATTTTCTTGCCTACATTGACGGCTCTTTCCATGGCTTGATAGATACGGTGAATATTGGAAGAGAAGGTGGACATAATGACCCTGCCTTTGGCTTTGACAAAAAGCTCATCAAAGGTCTTGCCCACCACCGCTTCACTCTTAGTAAAGCCTGGATTGTGGGAGTTGGTACTATCGGAAAAGAGACACAAAACCCCCTTTTCGCCGTAATACGCCAAACGGTGCAAGTCAGTCGTGTAGTTATCGATAGGCGTATGATCGATTTTAAAATCGGCGGTGTGAATAATCGTCCCTGCGGGTGTTTGGATAGCTAAAGCACACGAGTCGATAATGGAGTGCGTTACATGAATCCACTCTATCTTAAAATCACCCACATCATAGATTTCACGTTTGGTGACATAATTAAAATACTTCGCATCATCTTTGAGTCCATGCTCTTGAAACTTATTGTCAATCATCGCCAAAGCTATAGGTGTAGCATAGACGGGGAATTTGAACTTTTTGAAAAGATAGGGCATAGCACCGATATGGTCTTCGTGTGCATGGGTAATAATGACCCCTTTTATTTTTTCTTTGATAGTTTGCAAATAAGAGAAATCGGGTACCAAAATATCAACACCGTGCATCGTCTCATCAGGGAAGCTCATCCCCACATCAATGATAATCGCACTCTCTTCGGTCTCCAATACCGCCATATTTCCACCAATCTCACCCAATCCTCCTAGCGGTGTAAAGCGGATTTTGTTGTTGTTGCGTGGGTCGATTTTGCGCCACGGTGTCATGCGACTCTCTTGTACTTTTTTGTTGCTAATGATGGCTAGTTTCATCTCCTCAGACAAATCACCGCTCACAGTGGTTCGCTTTGCCCCTTTGGTTCGATTGCGGTTGTGATTGGGTGTTTTTTTGTTGGGTTGGTCGATGACCTTGTGGGTCTGTGGGTTGTCGTTAGATTGCGAAGCATTGTTGGTGCTATTATCTATACTATTGTTTTCATTTTCCATTCTCGATCCTCTATTATTTTTTTTATTCAAGTGTTTTAAAGAGCTGGTTGTAGTTGGATGTTGCGGCTTCATGAGGTCGGATGTTGATATCCAAATCCAATGCAATAAAAACCTTTTGTAGACTATCTTTGGAGTAGTGAACAGCAAGATTTGTAAAGAGTTTTTTGCGAGGTTGCTTAAAAGCTACCTTTAAAAATGCTTCAAACTCTCTATTCTCTTGACTTCTTTCTTTCCTAATCAAAAGCACCGAAGAGATAACCTTAGGTACAGGGACGAAAGCCTCAGGCTCTACATCAAAGCAGATCTTCGCCTCTCCCGTATTTGCCGCTAAAACCGCAAGTGCACTAAACTCTCGCTCTTTTGGCTTGGCTGCAAATTTCAAAGCCACCTCTTTTTGTACCATTACCAAAATAGATTGACAATAGGTATCTTTTAGTGCTTTTAAGATGATAGTTGTCGATATATAGTAGGGTAAATTGGCTACTAGATGATAAGGCTCATCCAGTAGGCTACTTTGCTCCCAACGCTCAAGCACATCCCCGCAACGCAACTCAAAGACTCCTTGTGGGATAGAGTCTTTAAGTTCATTGTTGAGATGCTCACATAACCTCTTATCGACCTCAAATGCTACAACATTTCTCTGTTTAATAAGCTCTCGTGTCAAATCACCTAACCCAGGTCCAATTTCGGCTACCTTTAGCCTATCCTTGGGCATCGATTGGATGATCTTTTGCTTGTAGTAATCACTTTTTAAAAAGTTCTGTCCAAATCTTTTGTTGGCAAATTTTTCTAAATCCATAATTTCCTATATTCTACTCTATTTTTACTTATATCTTGCCGTGAGTCACCTTTAAGAACTCATTTATACAATGATATTCATAATAGTAGCATTATTTAAC
>DYTG01000154.1 GCA_020726085.1 Sulfurovum sp. | reverse complement strand
TTAAGTGATTATATCGCAATTGAACAATCAAAGCTTGTCGTTTTTACAAAATTAGGAATAATAACAAATTTTATAATAGAGATTATAATCTATATTACTATTTATACAACTATTAAAAACTATCTCACCAAACTCTCATTTGAAAAAAAGCTTTTAGCAGCTATTGAAGATGAAGAGAGCAAGGCAGATATACGGCTTGTCCAACAACGTATCTCATCGCTACCCAATTCGTTCAAAACCGACCTATTGGGGCTTATTGGCGGAAGAAATAAAGATCAAAAAATTGCACGAAGAGCCGTCAATATTCTTTTTTATTCCAAAACAATAACTTTTCCTCAAGTCTTTCTTTATAATTTGCATCATCATGACAAAGAGTTGCAAAAATTGGGACTTAATAGGGTCATTGAGCTTTTAAAAGACAATACAATAGAGTTTGACAAAAGACATAAGAGTAGCATGAAAAAGAGCATTCAATTTCAAAAAAATAAAAATCACTCTTCTAGCATTGCTCAAAAGTTCAATGAGATTAATCATCTTTTAAAATTTTAGTTTTACAATTCAAAAAAATTCTATTAGTATTTGAATGTTTTGATGTTGTTTGAAAATATTTTAAAAATAGATACAAAAGCACCACCCATGGGGTGATTATAGCACGATTATATCATTTTTATACAAGTTGTTCTATGCATTCCCGTCGAGACGATTCTCGTTCCGCTTCTCCCGAGGTGGAACGAAAAGAAAATATCTTGTTGAATGCAGATTTTACTTTTCTATCTTATCAATAATCTTAACTTTTATCTTCTTTTTGAGGGGTTGTTTGGCGTACTCTTGTTGGATTTGGCGTGAGAGTTTTTGGAGGGATTTGGCGTACATTGTCTTGTAGTCTTGTCGCAAAATCTCTTTTTGTTCTTCAAGTGTTGCAATAATCTCTTTGCGAAAGGTGTCACGATTGAAATACTCATCAGCCCCTACAAGCAATGCATCGCTCCCAAACCACGCAACGGTAGCCAAAACGGGTGAGCAAATCACGACGGCGGGCCCACACAAAGCCCCTGTAGCTGCGGCAGCTCCCGTGGTAGCTCCTTTGGCGGCGAGTTTGCTAGAGGATTTGATGGCTACTTTGGTCGTGGCTTTGAGAGCGACTTTGGAGGCTACGACTTTGGCTACCATGGCGGCTATGCCGATACTTAGCACTGTGCCTATTTTGAGTTGTTGGGTGGCGATGTGGTACTCGATATCTTCATGGAGTTTGTTGAGTATTTTGGCATTGAGTTGCATATCGACATTTCGAGTAAGCGTTGCCTTGACAAAATCCAAATGCTTTTGGGTATGGAGTTTGAACTCTCGCGTAAGGACACGGTTAAGCCCCTTAAGCTGGGTTTCAAACTCGCTAGGAAAGAGGCGATTTTGGATGCTTTGTTCTATCTTGCCCGTAGCCATTGCTCCTAGTTGGCTGTACTCACCAATCACGGAGTAGTGAAAATCCAAAAAGTTATCGACATTTTGATAGACACTTCCAAAGGCGTGGTTGATGTAGGTATCAATGAGGGCGTTGAGGGATTCTTGCTGGTTTTGCAAATCGTACGCCAATTTTCTAAGGGTTTGATTGTTTTCAAGAGCCTCTTTGATGCTTTTGTCTTCAACCTCTTTAATGATAGTAGTGTATTTGACAACCTTTTGATAATCCTCTTTGAGTATCTCTTTGATAATCGTAGGCGTTTGGCTTGTGTTGTCGTCTATGAGCCTTTGATTGCGTTCATAGGCGATGATATAGAGTCCAATGTAGGAGATCAAAAAGAGCAAAATAGTCACCCAAAAAATCTTTTCAAATTTCGATAGTTTAAACATCGCTTCACTTTTTACAAAATTATAACACTTTTTGATATAATTGCATCAACACCAAACAAAGGAAGCATCACTATGAACATAAAAGAGACAATGACAAACACAAGAGCGACCAAACAAGGAGGAAGCGAAACCTCCTTTCGTTGGTGGGTGACGGCTATTATGGCACTTATTTTATCAATAGGGACATGGAATCCTACGGGTTTTCACTTTTTGCACTATGTATCGGTGAGCAATCCACTATCGGGATTTACTCCGTTTGCTATTTTGATTATGTTGGGACTTTGGTTGATGGCTATTCGCTCTATCTTCCAAAGCTTGGGGCTTTATGGGGCGTTGTTTATTGTGATAATGATTTTGGCTTTTGTATGGGGACTCAATCAATACGGCTTGATTGATCTCAAAAACTTTGATCAATTGGGATGGATTGCTACCATTGGTATGGCTATTATCATTTGGGCGGGACTCAATGCCTCTAAGATATGGAAACAAATCACAGGCGTTTACTCTACCGACCGTATCGATGATGAATCTTCTGGTAGCTAATGGAACAATGTATGAATCTTGAAGCCCTACAAGCCAAAATAGCCACTAGTGATGGCGTACTACTCTACTTTTTGGGGGATAATTGCAACGTTTGTGAAGCGCTGCGTCCCAAAATCAAAGAAGCGTTTGATAGCTACTTTCCCAAAATAGAGCAAATCTATCTCAACGCCAAAGAGAATATGGAGATTTCAGTCCACTACGGTGTCTTTTCTATCCCTACGATGATTGTTTTTTTGGATGGCAAAGAGTTTACCAAAGCCTCTCGCAATATCTCTATCGAGCAACTTGTCGCACAAGTCGATAGACCCTATTCGATGATGTTTGAAGAGGATATTTAAGCACCTTGTTTGAGATAGCCGAGTATGTTGGCATTGTAGCCTTTGCTATGAGTGGCTTTTTTGTCGCTACACGTAACGGGCTTGATTTGCTGGGTATCTTGATTGCTACCTTTTTGACGGCTTTGGGTGGTGGTATTATGCGTGATGTTATTGTCGATAGAACGCCCTATACCTTTGTCCACGATG
>DYTG01000153.1 GCA_020726085.1 Sulfurovum sp. | reverse complement strand
ATTTCTTTTCGTATTAAAATTTCTCTTAATAATTTTAATATTCCGTGGTTGCTTATCACCATTTAATCCTTTGAACTGCATTTGAAAGTCAATTTGCGACACATTGTTTGTTGAGATATTATACTTTTTGGTTGCTTTATCGCACCCATGCACCACCAAGCAGATTGCAAAAGCAAAAAACGATAATCGACCGTTAAATACGTTCTTTGAACCATTAAGATGTTACAATAGCATTAAAAAAAGGAATACGATGAGCAATGAGGAGCTGATGACACAAGATTTGGCGATGATTTTTCACCCTTGTTCGCAGATGAAAGATTATGAGAAGTTGCCTCTTATTCCTATCAAAAGTGCCAAAGGTTCGTATATCGAGGATTTTGATGGCAATCGCTATCTTGATAGTATTAGTTCGTGGTGGGTCAATCTTTTTGGGCATTGTCATCCCTATATCAATCAATGCCTCCAAGAGCAAATAGGGGAGCTTGAACATGTCATTTTCGCAGGATTTAGCCACAAACCCGCTATTGATTTGGCTAGGCGACTTATTGCACTCACTCCCAAACCCCTCCAAAAGCTCTTTTTTGCCGATAACGGTTCAAGTGCCGTTGAGATTAGTCTCAAAATGGCGTTTCACTATTTCAAAAACAAAGGTGAAACTCGCCCCTTTTTCGTTTCGCTTC
This sequence comes from Sulfurovum sp., assembly GCA_020726085.1. Classification (GTDB taxonomy): domain Bacteria; phylum Campylobacterota; class Campylobacteria; order Campylobacterales; family Sulfurovaceae; genus FS08-3. The sequence continues at coordinate 2,261 of DYTG01000153.1, read as the reverse complement.
AAAACTCCTACCACGGAGAGACGATGGGGGCATTGGCGGTAAGCGATACGGGACTCTACAAAGATGTCTATAGCGATATACTCATCAAAACGCTTCAAGCCCTCTCACCTGCATTGGTTGATGAAGAGGTGGCTTTAGAGGATATGGAGAGATTGCTTCAAACGCATCAAAACCAAATTAGCAGTGTCATTATCGAGCCTTTAGTGCAGTGTGCAGGAAGCATGCAGATGTACAATGCCTCCTATATCACGAAACTAAGAGAGATGTGCGATAGGTACGGTGTCTTTTTGATAGCCGATGAGATAGCCGTAGGATTTGGACGCACGGGAAGTATGTTTGCGATTGAACAAGCGGGTATTAGTCCCGATTTTTTGTGCCTCTCCAAAGGGATTACGGGAGGATACATGCCCCTTTCGGTGGTGCTTCTTACTGATGAGATTTACGCTGCTTTTTATTGCGACTACAACGAAGGCAAATCGTTTTTGGATTCACACTCCTATACGGGTAATGCTTTGGCGTGTAGTGTGGCCAATGCGGTATTGGATATTTTTGAAAATGAGCAGATACTCCAAAGCAACCAAGACAAAATCCAACATATCCACAAGCAAACCCAAAAGTTTACAAGCCTTGCCAATGTCAAAGAGGTACGCCAAAGAGGGATGATTTGTGCTATTGAGCTTCAAGGCTACGCTCCTAGCCAACGCATTGGATTGGAGATATTTCAAAAAGCATTGGCACAAGGGGTCTATATCCGACCTTTGGGCAGTGTGGTTTACTTCATGCCACCTTATTGTTTTAGCATTGAAGAGCTTGATACGATGATAGATGTCACCTATAGCATTGTAAAAAACTTATAAAAGGAGTCAATAGATGCAAGCCGTTCATATTGCTATTTTGGATGTCGATAATTGTGCTTCGTATGATCTAAATCTCACAGAAGCGTGGAGGCAAAACCGTGCTATCAAAGTGCATATCTACAGCGATTTTGATACACTAGAGGTGCGAGGCAAACGATTTTTTGTTAAAGACTCTACGCTTTTGGGACATATTGCCAGTGCTATCAAATCCCTCAAAGATGCCAAAGCAAACGATGTGAAGCTTCTCGTACTTCCTATCCATAAGCCCACTATCAAAACTCTTTTGACACTGCTTATAGCCAAATGGTACGCACTTAATTGTGCGGTTGTTGGGTTTGATACGGCGTTTGTGCATACCAAAAGAGACTTTTTCTATCGCTGGGCATGCAACCATCTGCTTAGCCATTTTGTCGTACACAGTCGCTTTATCCATACGCAACTTCTACCCAAATACCCCAAAGTACGCTTCATCAAGCACGGATACACTGCACCAACCAATGCCCAACCACGCGAGATGCTGCGCATGAAACTCAAATTTGATAAAGCAATACATTATCTACTCTTTAGTGTCGAAACCATCGAACAGCACCATGGAGTTGATTTGCTACTTGAGACACTTTGTGATCGCTTTCACCTTATTGTCATTGGCACATTCGCAAACGATAGTCTCAAAAATAGCTTTGAGTTACTCGCAAGAGAGCTTCGCATTGCCCAACACATTACCTTTTGGAATGATGAGGCTACCCAAACGATGCTTTGGGGAGCGTGCGATGCGATGGTTTTTCCTTTTGTTCAAAGCTACCGCAATGAGTATATTTTGGAGGCAATGAGCCATGCACTGCCTGTTATTGCCTCCAATATTCCCATTCATGAGGAGCTAATAACGCATCAATTGAATGGATTGCTCTTTGAAAAGGGCAACGTCCAAAGCCTCAAAGAGGTACTAAACTACTTTTGGGAGTACAAATATTTAGCCACCGATTTACCCAAAGAGGCTCTTAAGATGATTCGTGACTACTACAATTGGCAAGAGACAACCAAGGGGTATCTCAAACTCATAGCTTAAGGGAGCAAAAATGAAAATAGCGTTTATTGGTATTGGTAAGATAAACAAAGAGAGTCGTGATGTACGCCAAAATCTTCTCTATGAAGTGACAAAAAACTCTATCATCCTGTAAACTTCGCAAAACTCCAGAAAGCCTATATTATAGGACTTTGGTTTAACGAATTACAAAGAAATACATTAGAAGATATGTTCTATATAAAATACATGCGTTTAGTAAAGTCCCACAATAAGGGCTTCACTTGTTTTAAACTTTTTTGCAGCAACCTTTAAAATTCAAAAAACATGCCCTATTTATGGGCTTTCTGGAGTTTTGCAAAGTTTACAGTAATCAGAACGAG
>DYTG01000034.1 GCA_020726085.1 Sulfurovum sp. | reverse complement strand
TATTTTAAAAGATGCAACACCTTTGAGCTTAGATATTAAATCTTTGAGAACATTAAGGGTACACTATATCTCTCTTCTATCTCCAAAGTAATATTAACTGTGGTCATTATATTTACCTCTCGCAATATACTTTACGCTAAGTATAGCAAAAATTTTTGATAATAAAAAGTCTTTTTCCACTACTCAATCTGCGTCCACGTATCATTTTAAAGGTTCTATCAATTCTAAGTAAATTAATAAACAAACTATAACCACTCTTAAGATACAATTTTTTATGAAACTAGCCCAAAAATACAGACCTCAAACATTAGCCGATATGGTATCCCAAGAGCATTTAGTGGGTCAAAATGGTATTATCAAAAAGATGGTAGAAGCCAATGCTCTTACGCATTCGTTTTTTTACGGACCAGCAGGAGTGGGTAAAACTACCCTTGCCCGTGCCATTGCCAAAGCCCTTGATGCTCCTTTTTATGAGAAAAATGCCACGACACTAAAAGTCAGTGAAGTTCGTGAAATCATTGCTCAGTATAAAAACACGCTCTTTACGCCCATACTCTTTATTGATGAAGTACACCGTATGAGTACCACCCAGCAAGAGGTACTGTTGCCTTTTATGGAGGATTTAAACTGCATTGTATTGGGTGCTTCGACACAAAATCCTTACTACTCCCTCACTTCTGCCATTCGTTCTCGTTCGCATAGCTACCTATTAAACACCATCTCAGCCCAAGCGATGCAAGAATTTTTGGAAAAAGTTTTGGAAAATGAAAAGATAGAGATTCAAGAGCAAGCCAAAGTTTATCTTATCGAGTCAAGTAGTGGTGATATTCGTGCTATGTTGCATCTGCTAGAGAGTGCCAATGCCATTGAAAATCCTATCACTCTTGATACGCTCAAATCTATTCGTCAAGAGCCTCTACGAGCAGGGACAAGCGAAGCCAATTCTCATTATGATGTGATTTCGGCCATGATTAAAAGCATAAGAGGAAGCGATGTTGATGCGGGACTTTACTATTTGGCTTTGGCGATTAATGCGGGTGAGAGTAGTGATTTTATCGCACGGCGTTTGGCGATACTAGCAAGTGAAGATATTGGCAACGCCAATCCCAACGCTTTAAATCTTGCTGCTTCGACGCTTAGTGTTGTATCGACTATTGGTTTTCCAGAAGCACGGATTCCTTTGGCTCAATTGGTTATCTATTTGGCATCAAGTCCCAAATCTAATAGTGCCTATTTAGCTATCAACAAGGCGTTGAAGATGGCTATCGACGACAAAGCAGTACCTCAATCGATTAAAACCCACTCCAAAACATACCAATATCCTCACGATTTTGGTGGTTGGGTAGAGCAAAAATATCTAATAAAGGATATAAAATTTTATGAAAGTAAAAAGATAGGGTTTGAAAAAACCCTACAAGAATGGCTAGAGAAGATTAAGGCCATATCTACTCCATAAGTCCCAATTGATATTTGGCCTCATTGGCATCAACTGAACCTGATAAAAACTTTGTTTCAACGCCTTTTATGACTCTATCAACAACTCTTCTTAAATCGCTATCTTCAATGCGGTTTCGTGTAAACATATACATCATATCAAACTTTGGAAATTTTGATATCATCTCATCTTTTAGAGGACTTCGAGACCAAATATCTTTTTTCTCTTCCAAGCTCAAACCAACCCCATTAAAAACGGTTTGTCCAATAGAATCCTCTTTGTGGTATCTCTTGTCCTTGTCTTCCACTTTTTTCTTATAATAGTTGGTGTGCATATCGTTGTTGTCTTCAAGCTTTTCTGTTGTGTCGACAACTTTGGTCACCAAAAAGTAAGCACCTACCAACAACGCAATAATAATAATAATGTTTTTCATATTTTAACTCCCATGAATATTGGTTAAGTTGCACAATACTATCATAACTTCTATAACAAAGAGACTATTTTGAATTTTTCTTGTCTCTTTGGATACGCTTTCGCATATTGGGATCGAGGTAGCGTTTTCGGATACGAATGGTAAGCGGTGTAATCTCTACAAGCTCATCATCCTCAATCCACTCCATAGCTGATTCAAGCGTAATAGGTCGTGGCGGTATCAATTTAATGGCCTCATCGGCTCCTGAGGTTCGCATATTGCTCAATTGTTTTCCTTTGAGCGGATTAACTTCCAAGTCTCCTGGTCGCGAACTTTCACCTATTACCATTCCATCATAGACTTTATCTTGTGGCTTTATAAAAAGCGTTCCTCGTGCTTGAAGGTTAAAAATCGAAAAAGCAATTGCCTCTCCATTGTCCATAGAGATAAGCGCACCTGGTGTTCGACTCTCAACCGTTCCACTATAAGGTCGATATTCAAGGTAAGAGTGGTTCATAATCCCCTCTCCTTTGGTATCGGTCAAAAACTCACTTCGGTAGCCAATCAAACCTCTTGCGGGAATTTCAAACTCAATTCTTACTGTACCATCGGGCATTGGAGTCATTGAGGTCATTTCGGCTTTTCGTTTACCTAGTTTTTCAATAGCAGCTCCTTGAAACTCTACGGGTACATCAACAACCAAATGCTCAAAAGGCTCCATTTTCACACCGTTTTCGACTTTGACCACAACTTCGGGTCTTGCTATCAAAAATTCAAATCCCTCTCGTCGCATATTCTCTGCCAAAATTCCAATTTGAAGCTCTCCACGACCTGAAACTTTAAAAGAGGCATCCCCCATAGGTTCCATACGCATAGCGATATTGGTCTCTACCTCTTTTGCAAGTCTTTCACGAATTTTGTTGCTTGTGACGTGTTTGCCCTCTGTTCCTGCCAAAGGTCCATCATTTACTGAAAAAACAACCGAAAGCGTAGGCTCTTCAATGTGCATAGGATCAAGCGGTACGGGGTTGTTAATATCGCAAAGGCTATCACCCACATCAATATCTCCAAATCCAGCAATGGCTACAATATCTCCCGCTTCCGCCTCTTCGATATCAATACGCTCCAATCCTTTGAAACCAATAAGCTTGGATATTCTTCCCTTTACCTTCTCGCCTGAAGCTTTGACAAGTAACAACTCTTGGTTTTTTGCCACTCGTCCGTTAAAGACACGGGTGATTCCAATACGTCCTACAAAGTTATCGTACGCCAAAGTAAAGACTTGCGCTTGTGTGTCGTTGTCGGGTGAGCCTGTTGGATAGGGGACTTTTTCCAAAATCGCTTCAAACAATGGTGCGAGGTCTTTGTTTTCATCTTCCATATTCCATTTGGCGTATCCGTCTCGTGCAGCGGCATAAAGCACAGGGAACTCCAACTGCTCCTCATTGGCTTCAAGAGCAACAAGCAAATCAAACACTTCATCCATAACTCTATCGGGTTCGGAACCGTCTTTGTCAATTTTATTGATAACCACTACGGGGATTAGATCAAGTTCAATCGCTTTTTTGAGTACAAATTTGGTTTGAGGCATAACACCCTCTTGTGCATCGACAAGCAACAATACTCCATCAACCATCTTCAATACACGCTCAACCTCACCACCAAAATCGGCGTGTCCTGGAGTGTCGATAATATTGATTTTGTGATCACCGTATCGAATGGCTGTATTTTTGGAGAGGATTGTAATACCTCGCTCTTTTTCAATGTCATTGCTATCCATTGCCCGTTCTGTAAGCTCTTGATGGGCTTCAAAAGTACCACTTTGTCTAAGCAGACCATCGACCAATGTCGTTTTACCGTGATCGACGTGGGCAATTACGGCAATATTTTTTATTTTTTGCATAAGGGTTTCCTAGTGAGTTTCTCTATCATTGCTATGATTTTTTTGCAATTATATCCAAATTATTTAGATTTAAACTTTTTTATAGAGCAAAGTGTTTAAGCATATTAAGAGTAGGCAATTTGTATCCATTTTGTGACTATTCAAAAATAAATGTCGCAAAAATATTACCTTTTTAAACTATACTTCTCCAAATACACCCTACTAAAGAGACTCAAATGTTAGAATTAAGCTATATGGGTCCCAAACCCATTATCAACCAACACGGCGTTTTTTTCAAAAATAAAAAATGGATAAATATATCTATCTCTCTCATGCTATTGGTATCCTAAAGTCTATCAATGAGTACGATAAGTGCGCCATGTTGATATTCAAACCAATTGGCTTTTAAACGATTTGAGGATTGCAAAGTCCATACATCAACACCTGCCTAATTTGCACGACAAAATGACCAAAAAGAAGAGAAGGGTTGAGAGAGATTTGATAATCTCCATAGAGTAAATTCAAAACAAAAACTATCTAAGCAAAGAAGAGAAACATATTTGGACAAAAAATATTGAAATAATGACACCCTATATTGTACAAAGAAAAATCAATAAGCTTTACTATATTTATCTCCTTAAACTTATCACACAAGCAATCCATGAGCGTCAAATATCCTCAATTTCTCTTGATTTTGATTTGCTCAAATGGCATGTTTTGCGCTCCATATCGGGAAACCTAACCTATGGAGTTGGATCGCTTCGCCCCTCTATTGTGTTGGAAACCAACCATGCCCAAAAACTGCTCATCAAACTGCATATCAGAGCATAAGAACGCAACACAACTTTGATTGAAAAGATGGAAGTGATCTTTTAAGATCACTCAATGAGATTAAAGCATCACTTTCAAATAGAAAGATAAGTAGATGCTTATTTGTATCTAAAGGTAATTCTACCCTTATCTAAACTATAGGGTGTGAGTTCTACTTTGACTTTATCTCCAGGGAGAATTTTGATGTAGTGCATACGCATCTTACCAGCTATGTGACATAAAATAATATGTCCATTGTCCAACTCTACTCTAAAAGTTGCATTGGGAAGTGCTTCTATCACTTTACCATCGATCTCAATTACATCATCTTTTGCCATCGGCTTTCTCCTTTACAGTTGTGTTAATATAACGGGCTTGTTGTTTATTATTGCTATTTGATGCTCATAATGGCTTGTTCTAAGACCATCTTGGCTCACCACTGACCACTTATCCTCTAATACGACGGGTGTTGAACTTTTTTGACACACCATTGGTTCAAGACAAAAAACCATACCGTTTTTAATCTTGGGGCCTTGTTTGGCTTTACCATCAAGGTAATTGGGGATACTGGGTTCTTCATGAGGTTTCGTTCCAATCCCGTGACCGCAAAAATCTCTCAAAGGGACATAGCCCCGCCCTTGAATAAAATCTTCCAAAATCTTTGAAAGTTCTTTGAAACGCATACCTACATGAATCGAATCAATGGCATAATAGAGTGCATCTTTGGAGCAATCAATAAGCTCTTGGTCGGCTTGTGTTATCTCGCCAATAGGTATCGTAATAGCCGCATCGCCATAATAACCATCCAAATTGGAACCAATATCAAGTCCCAAAATATCACCTTGTGTCACTTTTTGTTCTGAGGGAAGCCCATGAATGACCACTTCGTTGAGTGAAGTACAGACCGAACCGCCAAATCCATAAAGTCCTTTAAAGGAGGGTTTACCCCCCAAAGAACAGAGATAGGCTTCGCCCATTTTATCAATTTCGTTTAGCGTCATACCCACGCAAATATTTTTTTGGAGATAATCAAGTGTTTGTGCCACAAGAGCAGCCGCTTTGTGCAGCTTGGCAATCTCTTGTGGTTTACGTAAGGGTATCGCCATTAGAGACCTACATTACCCAAAGTATTGTATTGATTCATGGTTCGTTGAGCTTCTACTTTACGCATCGTATCCAAAGCTACTTGAACGATAATAAGTACCGCCGTCCCACCAAAATAGAAACTCGCTCCCATACCATTAATAAAGACAAACGGTACGGTTGAGATGATAGCCAAATAGGTAGCACCCGTTGTTGTTAGTCTTGAAGCTACCTCATTGAGGAAATCTTTGGTATGTTCGCCTGGTCTCACACCAGGGATAAATCCACCTTGACGCTTAAGATTTTCAGATATATCTTTGGCATTAAAGGCGATGGATGCGTAGAAAAATGCAAAAAAGACCACCAACCCAAAGGTTACAACGTTAAAGACTATCCCTCCTGGTGCCAAAATATCGGCAATAGCTAGAAGTGTCTCATTTTTGCTCGATTGCAACATCGTAAGCGGGAACATCAAAATCGCTGAAGCAAAAATAGGCGGAATAACGCCTGAGAGGTTTACTTTAACGGGAATATAGTTCATAACACGCTTATTTTGATTTTGCATAATCGTTTTTCGTGAGTAGCTAATAGGCACTCTTCGCTCGCCCAACTCTACATAAATAATAGAGAGAATTGTAATAATCATAATCGCCAAAATCGCCAAAATAACCAAGAAGCTCATTTCACCTGCGTTTACGGCTTTAACCGTATTGGAGATTGCTGAAGGAATACCCGAAACAATACCCGCAAAGATAATCAATGAAATACCATTACCAATTCCTCTTTGGGTGATTTGCTCACCAATCCACATCAATAACATCGTACCTGCAAGCATCGAGAATGTAGAGATAACTACAAAGGTCGTAGGATCAATCATGACCGCACTAGCTCCACCTTGACCTGTTAGCGATTGAAGTCCCATTGATACACCAATAGCTTGAACAATCGTAATGAAAATGGTGAAATATCGAATAATTTGCATATATTTTTGCATTCCGTCACGCTCTTTTTTCATTTGACCCAAAGAGGGAAAAGTAGCAGCAAGAAGTTCCATGACGATGGAGGCGGTAATATAGGGCATAATACCTAGAGAGATAATACTAAATCGCTCAATAGCATTACCCGAAAACATATTGGCCAATCCCAACGCATTGTTGGCGTTGGTGTTAAAAAAATCGGCAATTACACCTGTATCAACACCTGGGACTGGGATGTAGGCTAAAACTCTGTAGGCGAATATAAACCCTAAGGTGATTAGGATTTTGTGAGTTAAAGCATTACTCATTTTATTTTCCGCTTGTTGTGATGGCTTCGTCTTTGATTTTGGCAGCTAACTCACTAGCACTGCTTCCAATCAATTTGACTTTTTTAACCGATGAGCCAATCTTGTGAACGCTTTTTATCGTCTCAAGTGTAATCTCTTCAAGTTCTTTAATAGCAGTGACTCGCTCAACATTGATCACATAAGGCTTAATGACTCTTGAAGTAAATCCAACCTTTGGAAGTCTTTTGATAAGAGGTTGTTGTCCGCCTTCAAAACCTCTCTTATGATTGTAACCACTACGAGCTTTTTGCCCTTTGTTACCTTTTCCAGCCGTCTTACCTGTGCCCGAACCTTGTCCTCGACCCAATCGCTTTTTGGCGTGTGTTGATCCAGGAGCGGGTTGTAAATTGTGTAGTGACATATCTTTGCCCCTTATGCTTTGATTCGTGTAAGTGCTTGAACTGTTGCTCTTACCAAGTTATTTGGGTTGTTTGAACCAATAGATTTGGTCAAAATATCTTTAATACCCGCAAGTTCCAATACAGGTCGTGCAGCACCCCCAGCAATCACTCCCGTACCTTCACTAGCAGGTCGCAAAATAATCTTACTGGCATTGAACTTATGCTCAATATCGTGAGCGATGGTAGAACCTTTGATGTTTACTTTCACAAGGCTCTTGAAGGCATCATCGACTGCTTTTTTAATCGCATCGGGAACCTCTTTGGCTTTTCCAAATCCGTATCCAATGGTTCCGTTTTTATCACCGATTACAACAAGAGCTGTAAATCTAAAGCGTCGTCCACCTTTAACAACTTTGGTAACACGACCAATATTTACGATGACCTCTTCAAAATCTTCTCTGTTAATATTTTCCATAATTATCCTTATAACTTAATGCCAGCTTCTCTTAAAGCATCCGCAAATGATGCTATCACACCGTGATAGAGATAACCGTTTCGATCAAATACAACAGCCTCAATGTTTTGAGCGTTTAGAGCTTGTGCTAAATTTTTTGCCAAAACCTGCACATCCTCTTTGTTGGCTTTTAAACCTGCTTTTTTGCCATCGACACTTGCAAGTGTTACTTGTGCATTATCATCAATAGCTTGAGCGTAGAAGTATTTGTTGGATTTAAAAACCGATACTCTAGGTTTCGTAGCCGTACCAAAGATATTTTTTCTTACTCTTGCTTTTCTTTTTGCTCGTAGTTTATTTTTTCGTGCTTGAATACTTTTTAACATTTACGACTCCCTACTTCTTCTTACCAGATGACTTACCAGCTTTTCTAATGATTTTTTCATCACTATACTTCACGCCCTTACCTTTGTACGGTTCTGGTGGTCTAAAGTCTCTAATTTCAGCAGCCACTTGTCCTACGGCTTGTTTGTCACTGCCTTTAATGGTCACAACGTTTTTCTCCACAGCAATCTCTAATCCTTGAGGAATTTCGTAGTTGATGTCATGTGAGTAACCTAATTGCATAACAAGCTTATTACCTTGAATAGATGCTCTGTAACCTACCCCGTTAATCTCTAATGACTTTTGAAAACCTTGTTCAAGTCCAATAATAATATTGTTAAACAACGCTCTGTAAGTACCCCAGTAGGCTGCACTTTCTTTGGTATCGCCCACACGAGAGAATACTACTTCTGTATCGTTTACTTCAATTCCTACTCGTCCGTGTGTCTCAAGGTTCTTTTCAAAATTACCTTTTTTAACACGAACCACACTACCATCAACGCTTACTTCAATCCCTTTAGCGATAACTACGGGTTTTTTACCAATTCTTGACATTCAACCCTCCTTACCATATACTACAGATGACTTCGCCGCCAATGCCGCGCTTGAATGCTTCGTCGTTTGGAAGCACGCCATGAGAAGTGGATACCACCAACGTACCGTAACCGTTTTTAAACGATCGAATATCCTCTTTGCCTTTGTAGATTCTTCGTCCAGGCTTAGAGATTTTTTTGACTTCATTGATGACGCTATAGCCCTTTTCGTTGTACCTTAGCGTTACATCAATCGTCTTTTTGTTGCCATTTTCATTGACGTTGAAGCTCTCTAAATAACTCTTTTCTACAAGAATAGAAACAATTGCCTCAACGGTTTTTGAGTGAAGAAGCGTGGTTGTATCCAATCTTCTTTGCGCAGCATTTCTTATTCGGGTAAGAGAGTCTGCAATTATATCTGTCATCATCTGTTACTCCTTAAACTACCAGCTTGATTTACGCATACCAGGGATTAATCCCTCGTTTGCCATTTTTCTTAAACATACACGACAAATTCCAAAGTCTTGATAGACGGAATGGGGTCTGCCACAAATCGTACATCGTGTATAACCTCTTACAGCAAACTTAGGTGTTCGCTTTTGCTTGTTGATCATCGATTTTTTTGCCATTACTTTTTCCCTTTAGCAAAAGGCATACCCAATTTTTCGAGTAGTACAAATGCCTCTTTGTCATTTTCTGTGGTTGTGACGATGTTAATGTTCATACCGTGAGTCTTGAGGATATTATCATAGACTACTTCGGGAAACATGAGTTGTTCATCAAGTCCAAAGCTGTAATTTCCTCGTCCATCAAAACCTTTGCGTGGTGTACCTCTAAAGTCTTTTACTCTAGGAAGTGCGATAGAGACCAACTTATCAAAGAAGTTGTACATTTGCTTTCCACGAAGCGTTACTTTGATACCGCTTGGCGAACCCTCTCTAGCCTTAAATCCCGCAACCGATTTTTTAGCATTTATAATAATCGCTTTTTGACCAGCAATCAAAGAGATAGTTTCAGCCATATTAGCGATGAGTTTGTTATCTTTTCCCTCTTCACCTGCACCAACTGAAATAACAATCTTCTCTAGCTTGGGTGTTTGCATAACATTTTTGATGCCACACTCTTCTTGAAGAGCAGGAATAATCTCTTTGTACTTTTGTTGCATTCTACTCATTGATTACCCCTCTACTTTTTTAACATTAGAGATATGGATAGGCATCTCAATTTGTGCAAATCCGCCCTCTTTGTTCTCTTCGGTTGGCTTGATTGCTTTTTTAACCATTTTGCAACCCGCTACTACTACCGCATCTTTTTTTGGAAGCACTTTAAGTACTTCACCTTTTTTGCCTCTATCATCACCAGCGATAACGAGAACCTCGTCGCCCTTTTTGATTTTAAATTTTTTTGCCATTACCACACCTCTGGGGCCAATGATACAATCTTCATAAATCCTGCGTATCGTGTCTCTCTCGAAACAGGACCAAAAATACGTGTACCAATTGGGTTTCTTTTATCATCAATAATTACAGCTGCGTTATCATCAAATCGAATCAGTGATCCATTTTCTCGTTGAATCTCTTTTTTGGTTCGTACAACAACGGCTTTGACTACTTTACCTTTTTTAACTTTTCCTGTTGGAAGTGCTTTTTTCACCGACGCTATAATGACATCACCGACAGTGGCGTATCGTCTTTTGGATCCGCCAAGTACTTTGATACACATAATCTCTTTAGCACCTGAGTTATCCGCTACGTTTAATCTTGTGAAAGCTTGAATCATTACTCTTCACCTCTTTTAACGATGTTAAGAAGCGTAAAAGCCTTTCGTTTGGATAGTGGACGGCACTCAATTGCACTAATCTCATCGCCCACATTGGTATTGTTCTCTTCATCGTGTACCAAATATTTCTTAAATCTTTTTACAGTTTTATGGTACCGTGGGTGGAGAACTTTACGCTCTACTAAAACCGTAGCGGTTTTGTCTCCAGCTTTTTTAATGACGGTACCTTGTATCTCTCGTTTTGGCATCTTGCTACCCTTATTTTCTTAAAGCACTAAGTGCTGTATTGATTTTTGCTATATCTTTTTTAGCAACTCTCAGTTCACTTGTATTGGTAAGTTGCATGGTTCTTTGTTTTGCTTTAAGTGTAAAAACTTCAATTTTTTTACTTTTAAGCATTTCAAGCAACTCTTTTTCATTTTTAGATTGAATATCAGTATAGTTCATTGCTATCCTTTGCTGTGATAATCTTTGTCTTAAAAGGCAACTTATGACAAGCCAGAGTGAGAGCCTCTCGTGCTAATGACTCTTCGACACCCGCCATTTCAAAAATGATACGACCTGGTTTAATATTCATAACCCACTTCTCAACAGGACCCTTACCTTTACCCATCCGTACCTCAAGAGGTCTTTGAGTAATTGGTTTATCGGGAAATACTCGAATCCAACTCTTACCTTGACGGTTGATTTTACGTGTCATGGTAATCCGTGCCGCTTCAATTTGACGTGAATCAATTCTTCCCGCAGTGGTTGCTTTAATCGCAATGTCACCAAATTCAATCTTATTACCTGTAAAAGATTTTCCTCGGTTACGACCCTTTTGTTGCTTTCTCCATTTGGTTCGTTTAGGCATTAACATAACTATTCACCTCTTCTTCGTGTTCTTTTAGGAGCTTTTTCCTCTTTGGGTTCTGCTTGAATACCCTTTTGAAGCACCTCACCTTTAAAAATCCATACTTTAATACCGATAATTCCGTAGGTTGTATGGGCTTCTGCAAAACCGTAGTCAATTTTGGCTCTAAGCGTATGAAGCGGTACACGACCTTCCAGATACCACTCGGTTCGTGCCATTTCCGCACCACCCAATCGCCCAGCTACTGATATTTTGATACCTTTTGCTCCGCCTTTGAGTGCACCTTGAATGACTTTTTTCATCGCACGTCTAAAGGCAATTCTTCGCTCCAATTGCGTTGCAACGTTTTCTGCTGCCAATTGGGCTGAAATTTGAGGCTTTTTCTCCTCTTTGATATTGAGCGATACATCTTTTTGCAACATATTGGTCAAAGTAGTTTTGAGCTTCTCAATATCCGTACCTTTTTTACCAATAATAATACCTGGACGTGCAGTTATAATATTGACTCTCAATTTTTTGGCTGTTCGCTCAATGATGATATTGCTAACACCCGCATAAAAAAGCTCTTTTTTCAAAAACTTTCTGATTTTGTAATCTTCAGCGATAAAATCAACCGCTCTGCTTTTGGCTGGAAACCATCGTGACTCCCAGTTTCTGTTAATCCCCAATCTAAGACCTATTGGATTTACTTTTTGACCCATGGTTACGCTTCCTTCCCACTGTTTACTTCATTTACTTCGACCAAAATGTGAGATGTTGGCTTAATCACTCTCGTGGCTGTACCTCTTGCTCTAGGTCTCCATCTCTTCATTACCGCTGCTTTATCAACTCTGCATGATGTAATTGTTACCTCTTGAGGCTCATAGTCGCCATTTGCAACCGCTGAAGCAATCACTTTTGAGATGATTTTAGCCGCTTTGTTTGGCGTAAATTCCAATGAAGCCATTGCAAGTTCGGCATTCATCCCTTGAACTTGCTTTGCAATGAGTCTTGCTTTAGTAGGAGATACTCGTGAAAATTTTAATAATGCTCTACTCATGGATTATCCTACTTTCTTCTGTACAGAGCCTTTGTGACCCTTAAATGTTCGTGTGGGTGCAAACTCACCCAATTTGTAGCCTACATGGTTTTCGGTTACAAAGACAGGCACAAAACTTCTACCGTTGTGTACATTAATGGTCAAACCAATAAATTCAGGGAAAATAACTGAGCGTCTTGACCATGTTTTGATAGGTTTTTTATCACCACTCTCTTTTGCTGCTAATACTTTTTTCTTTAGGTGGTCATCTATAAATGGACCTTTTTTTGTTGATCTTGCCATCTTATTCCCTTACCTTATTTCTTTCTCTTAGAGATAATGAGTTTATCACTAGCTTTTTTCTTTCTAGTCTTGTAACCCTTCGTTGGCATACCCCATGGGCTTACAGGATGTCGTCCAGAGTTTGTCTTACCTTCACCACCACCGTGTGGGTGATCGACGGGGTTCATTGCCGAACCTCGTGTTTGAGGTCTAATTCCCAAGTGTCGTGTACGCCCTGCTTTACCTATTACCATGTTAGCAAAATCTTCATTACCAACCGTTCCAATAGTAGCCATACACTCACCTAAAATGTAACGCATCTCACCAGAAGGAAGTCTAAGAGAGACATATTTGCCATCTCTACCCATGATTTGAGCGTAACCACCAGCCGATCGTGCCATTTGACCGCCATGTCCTGGAGACATTTCGATGTTGTGTACCAATGTACCTACAGGAATAGCTTTGAGTTTCATAGCATTACCTGTTTTGATATCAAGACCCTCATGAGCTGAGCTAATCATATCACCTACTGCCAAACCTTTGGGTTGAAGAATGTAACGTTTTTCACCATCAGTATAGTTAATCAAACAGATACGGCAGTTTCGATAGGGGTCATACTCAACCGTTGCGACTCTTCCCTCTATTCCAAATTTGTTGCGTTTAAAATCAATAATTCGGTAGAGTTTTTTAGCTCCCGCCTCTTTGTGACGGCTTGTAATTCTACCGTTGTTGTTGCGTCCTGCTTTTCTAGGAATGTTTACCAAAAGTGAGCGAACACTTGCTTTGGCCGTAATATCGCTCGTATCCATGGTAGTCATAAAACGACGAGCAGGAGTAATTGGTTTAAATGTTTTAATTGCCATTGTCTTCTCCTTATACCGCTAAGCTTTCAATTTTAGCATCTTCAGGAAGTTTCACATAGAACTTCTTGCTATCGGGTCGCTTACCCGCTCTTCCTCTAAACATCTTTTTTTTGCCGCTCACGTTGAGTGAGTTAATGCGAAGAGGATTGATTCCAAAGAACTCTTTAAATACCTCTTTAAGACCGTTTTTAGTCATTCTTGGAGTTGTTTGAACGACGATAATACCCTCTTCTTGGAGTTCAATACTCTTTTCTGTGTACATAATTGCTTTAATATCTGTAATATCTGCCATCTCTTAACTCTCTTTTGTTATTTTTTCCAATACTGCTTTTTCAATCACGATAGAGTGATAAGCAGCAGCCAAATAAGCGTTTAACTCGTTTGATTCAATAAGATAACTATTTTGTAAATTTCTAAATGCCAAATAGGTTTTATCATCAATCATCTCTTTTACAATCAATACATCTCTTTGTCCAAGCTTATTAATAAACGCCAAAGCGTCTTTGGTCTTGCCCGATTCGATGCTTAGAGTATCAACAACAAAAAGTGCCTCATTTTGTGCTTTTTGAGCAAGAGCTAGTTGCAAAGCCAATCTCTTTTGCTTTTTATTGACTTTGAGATTGTAGTTTCTATTGTTTTGGGGACCAAAAGCAACACCCCCGCCTACAAATACAGGAGAGGTAATTGAACCCGCTCTAGCTCGACCGCCACCTTTTTGAGCCCATGGTTTTTTACCACCACCGCTTACCATTGATCGGTTTTTGGCTTGAGCTGAGTTGGCTCTAATCGACGCTGTGTACGACTTACAATAGAGATAGAGGTTGTGCGGATTAATTTCCAAAAAACTTGAAGGAAGTTCATCTACTTTTACTAATACTGTACTACTCATTTAACAATCCTTACAATTCCCATAGCGCCGTTTGGACCAGAAACCGATCCTTTGAGTACCAAAATTCCATTTTCGCTATCAAACGATACCACATCGTTTTTAACTGTATTTTTTACATTACCATATTGTCCTGGCATTTTTCTACCTTTTTGGACACGACCTGGCCATTCGCAGTTACCAATTGAACCGACTCTTCGTCCAAATCGGTGTCCGTGTGATTCAGGACCACCGCTGAAATTGTGTCGTTTCATAGCACCCGTAAAACCTCGACCTTTTGAATCAAACGATGACTTCACCAATGTTGCTTCACTCAAAGCGGCTGTATTTAAATCCCCCGCCTCTGTGCCGTTGGCGACCTCTATGGTCATAAATTTATTAAACTCTTTGGCCACGCCATACTTTGATTGCTGACCTTCGATTGCTTTATTGAGCTTTTTGCTGCCGTTATAAGCTACCAATGCTTTGCCATCTTCTCTTACTTCGCAGACCTTAACATCATGAACTTTAAGAAGCGTAACAGGAACACTTGGTGCTTGAACCGTTCTACTCATGCCAATTTTTTCTACTAAAAATTCCATCATTTACTCCTTACTTATCCATTGATCTGATTTCTACTTCGATCTCTGGAGCCAAATCTAGCTTCATTAGAGAATCGATTGTATCCGAAGTAGCCGATACAATATCAATCATTCTTCCATGAATACGAATTTCAAACTGCTCACGTGAATCTTTGTTTACGTGAGGCGATCTAAGTACTGTATATTTTTTTATCTTAGTGGGCATTGGAATTGGCCCTCTAATCTCAGCACCTGTACGCTTAACAGCATCAACAATTGATGCAACCGATCTATCTAGTACACGATGATCATAAGCTTTAAGCTTCAATCTAATCTTTTCCATTTTTTGACCTTAAATAAAGAACTCGTCAGCGTAACTGACATATTTTTGGAGCATAATTATAACCAAATAAAAAGCAATGTACACCAAAAAAGCATAAGTTTTAAAATTTATTTTCCTTTTTATAAGGAATAATAGAGCCAATAAACTTAAAAATTATACTCCCTTACATCAAAAGCTTCCCAACTTTAAGCATCACTTGCTATATTGCACTGAAAACTTCGCAAAACTATGAATAGCCCATAAATAGGGCATGTTTTTTGAAT
>DYTG01000033.1:1638-15508 GCA_020726085.1 Sulfurovum sp. | reverse complement strand
AAAGGCAAGAGAGAGGCAACACTTGATAGTGCCGTTATGATGATAAAAGAGTTTGATTTGTCTATCGAACAAGTAGCCAATACGCTTAATATCGGAATGGATGAGCTTACGAAGTATTTGGATAAATAATTTTGATAAAAGCCGAGAGGCAAATTCTCTTGAGGGAAAAAATAATTGTAAAGTCAATTAATAATTGTTGGATTTTATTGTTAGGAAGTTTTAACTAAGGCACAGCTATAAGCTGGGTTCTGTCTTGGATAGTTATTTATCTAGGAGCTATGTTGCCATAGCCCTCAAGCGAAGTACTATAGTGTGTGAGACTTTTACCGTGTACTTCTTGCTACAGACAGGGTTTACCTAGCTACCCGTGTTACCACAGGCACTGGTAGGCTCTTACTCTACCGTTTCACCCTTACCTTGCCCCTATTTGCATTAAATAGAAGCAGGCGGTTTGCTTTCTGTTGCACTTGCCCTCAGATTACTCTGGCCATCGGTTAGATGGAGTCTTGTCTCACATGTAGCCCAGACTTTCCTCTCGCAGAATTTTCTATAATAAAAATTCTACCAGCAACCATCCACTGTACCTTAGGGTGCAATTATAGCACACTTTTTAAGCTATATTAATCAATTCTAAGTAAAATATCCCAAATTGACAAAGGCTAAACTCCCATGTTTCATAAACTGATAGAATTTTTTGTACTCCATACTCGACTCAACTATCTGCTCTTTGTTCTTATTTTTGGGGTGGGAATCTATGCCTATCAAAAAACACCCAAAGAGATTTTTCCTGTTTTTGATTTGGATCAAATCATCGTTACGGGGGCTTATAGCGGTGCATCGCTGGATGTCATGGACAAAATGGCGGTAGATCCTCTTGAAGATAAACTCAAAAATATTGATGATGTTGAAGAGATGACAAGCGTTATCACATCGGGGCGTTTTACAATTGTCATGGAGCTTCGTCGTGGTGTTGAACCCTACAACTCTTTGGACAAAGTCAAAGATGCTCTCACTCTCGCCTCTCGAACACTCCCTAGCGATATGAATGAGCCTACGGTGAGGGTACTTAATATCCAGCGTGATTTGCTCAATATCGTCATAAAGTCCGATACTCTCACCGCTGATACCCTCAAAATCAAAGCCAATGAACTCAAAGATAGAATTTCAATACTTAAAAATATCTCCGAAGTGACCATTTACGGCGATTCCGATCTCTATTACGATGTCAAAGTTGATGCCCAAAAGGTGGAGGGGTATGGACTAAGCATGGATGCTATTACCAAAGCCATTACCAAACTCTCTTATATCTTTCCCGTAGGACTTATTGAAGATAAACAAAAAGGTTTTTATTCCATCTCGACAGCCAATAGTAAAAACTCTTCGCAAAAATTTGGTGAGGCATTGATAAACATCGCAGGTAAACAGCTACGGCTCAAAGATATAGCCACTATTACCAAACGCTACGAGGATTCGGCAACGCTTTTTAGAATCAACTCCCAAAATGCTCTTAGTGTACTCGTCAAACAAAACGAAAACGGCAATGCCCTAGAGGTAGCCGATGATGTGACGAAGTTGCTTATGCAATTCAATGCCCAAAACCCCAATATCCAAACCTTTATCTTTGATGACGACTCCGAAAAGATTCGAGATAGGCTTAATATCGTCATTTCCAATATCCTCTTTGGACTTATTGTTATCTTCTTTTTGATAGCGTGGTTGATTAATTTTAGAATGGCTACTATTATTATTTTGGGTATTCCTACCTCTTTTGTAATTGGAGCTTTTTATTTCTATCTCTTGGGCTATACGGTCAATATGATTTCGCTTATTGGGGTGCTTATTGCTCTGGGTATTATCGTCGATGATGCCATTGTAGTGAGTGAAAATATCCAACAAAAACTTGAAGAGGGAATGGATATTAAAGAGGCTACTATCAAAGGGGCACAAGAGATAGCGGTTCCCGTTACCATCGCTTCGCTTACGACTATTTTTGCTTTTATTCCTGCACTTATGATTAGTGGGACGATGGGGGAGGTGATTAAGCTCATTCCTATTGCTGTTTCGGCTTTAGTAGTAGCTTCGCTTATTGAATCGTTTATCTTTTTGCCCATTCACGCCTCGCATACGCTCAAACCCAATGCCAAAACTCTCTCATGGGAACCTGCAAATCGTCTCTACAGCAAAGTGATACATTTCCATATGTACTACAAAAAGTTCTTTTTGTTTACCTTTATGATTATTGTACCTCTTTTGATAGTCGTAGGGATGAAGCTTAGCAAATTCCAAATGTTTCCCAAATTTGACGATACGACCATCAATCTCTCATTCAAAGCCAACGTCAATACAAGTCTAGAGGATATCCACGCCATTTTGGGAGAGATTCAAAAAGAGCTACTCACCCAAAAAGAGGCGTTTGCTATCAAAAACATCGGCGGTGTAGCGGGATTTAGAAGAGACAGTGCGGGTAATAGCGAAAACTACCCCTATGTAGGCGATATTACCATTGTGCTTCACAAACTCAAAGCCGATAATATCGTCGATAGATTTATTACCCCCTATTTAAGCTTCTATTATGATAAAGAGGGGCGTATAAGGCAAGAGCAATCTTCGCAAATCGGTCAAAAAATCAAAGCCTTTTTGGAAAAACGTGATCTCAAAAAACGCTTTGATTTGGTCGATCTCTCCATCGTCGAACGCAAAGTAGGGCCCATCAAATCCGATATAGAGATTGGTTTGGTATCCAACGACAACGAAAAGATTATCCAAGCCATCAATGGACTCAAAGCCAAAGTTGAAGCCATCAAGGGGGTTGTGAGTGTTACTGATAACATTCAATTTGGTATTGATGAAATCAAGCTCTCTATCAATGCTTACGGTGAGCAGTTGGGACTTGATGAGGCTACTATCGGGGCGTTGCTTTCCAATTTCTATCTCTCCAAAATCAACTCCAACACCTTCGATGAGGCAGGTTTGCTTGAAATCAAGATCGAAAGCACCCAAAAAGATAGCCTCGAAGCACTCAAAAATTTTCAAATCACACTAGTTGACAGCACGGTCGTAGCTCTCAAAGAGGTGGTTTTGTTTGAAGTGGTCAAATCCTTTGAGAAGCTTACCAAGGACAATGCCCAAAAAAACTTCTACCTCTTTGCCAATGTTGATGCCGATATTATCACAGGAGGTGAGGTGCTTCAACTACTACAAGAAGATCTCAAAGCACTCTCACAAGAGGGTATCAAAGTGGTACTCAAAGGCGAAAAAGAGAAAAAAGATGAACTTAAGCGTGATATGATGTTTGCTACGGCTTTGGCTATGGTGCTTATTATGCTTTCTTTGGTCTATATGTTCAACTCTTTTAGAGAGACGGCAATGATGCTCTCCGTCATTCCGTATTCGATGTTGGGGGTTTTGATAGGTCATGGCATCATGGGGCTTAATCTCTCTATGCCCTCCTTTATTGGGATGCTGGGACTAGCAGGAGTAGTTATCAACGATGGGATTATTATGATCGTAACCCTCAAAAACGCCCAAGATTTGCAAGATGTTTACCGCTTAGCAGCGTCGAGATTACGTCCTATTGTGCTTACAACCGTTACCACTCTTATGGGATTAGCAACGCTTATCTTTTTCCCTACAGGACAAGCCGTTATCTTCCAACCTCTTGCTATTTCACTAGGATTTGGACTGGCATGGGGGACGGTTCTCAACCTCGTCTATCTGCCTGTACTCTACACCTTCATCAACCAAAAACGACTCCATGCACAAGGCTACTAAAAAAGTAGCTTTAGTTGTCCAAATGCTTTTTTAGTTCATCCGTTGAGATATTAAGGGTATTGGCTACTTGTTCGATAGATAAATCAAACTCTTTAATCATCATAACGGCATTATGAAGCGTTGCCTCTTTTTTACCTTCATCTCTCCCCTTTACGAACCCTTTCTCTGCCCCCTGCAACAACCCCTGCTTCAACCCCTGCCTTAACCCCTGCTTCAACCCTTTTTCCAATCCCTGCACCAACCCTTTTTCCAATCCTTCCTCTAACCCTTTCTCTAACCCCTCTCTTTGAGCCTTTTCGATAGAGTTTTTTTGGATGTACAAAAACTCCTCTCGTTTTTCTTGAATCTCTAGCTCTTCTTTGGTAAGCGAAGCGGTATTAGCTATCTCAAAGGCTTGTTTGAGTACGGGGTCGCTTATAGATTGGGGTATGATGCTAAGCTCTCTTGCTTCTTTGATGAAAGCTATCCACTTCTCCTCTATCGTCTCGCACTCTTCAAGGTGTTTATTAAATTTGGGCAGCTCGATAAAGATGAGTTGAATATCATCTTTGTAGTGGGTGAAGTTGCTCTTTTCGATGAGTTTGTAGGTGGATTTGTAGTGCGGGTAGTCAAACATTTTGAAATTGACAACGGTGAGGGCTATGACGGGATTGAGTAGGGTGTATTTGTTGCTTTTGTTTAACTGATTGGCGTAGTTTTTGGCGGCGTTATAGAGTATGCGACTCTCAAAGCCATCATGGTTAAGGATTTGCATCTCGACAATGACAATAGAGTTATCACTAAGTCTTGCTTTGACATCTACAGCACTCTCTTTCATGCCTTGAAGTTTGGGTACGTTGTAGGGGTCTTCTATGGTCAAATCCACTATGGGCAAAGGGAGTTCAAGTGTAGCGTTTAAAAAGCTTTTGAGTATATTTTTGGATTCATGAGAACCAAATACTTTTTTAAAAGCATAATCGGTTTGGATATTGAGAAATCGCATAATCTAAGCTCCTTTTTGGGGTATTATAGCATACTATTACTATCATTTAAAAATACAGACAAAAGGCATAACCCTACAAAAGGACTCTACAAAAAGAGTATGACTATGGTATCATTATAAAAATTTAATAAAGGAGTAAACCATGCTCAAAGAGATATTTTATACAGGTATGGGTGCTACGGCACTGTTCAAGGAGAAAGTTGAGGAGGAGATTAAAAAGCTCGAAGAGAAAGGCAAGATCAAAACCGATGATGCCAAAAGCTTCTTAGAATCGATAGAGCAAAAAGGCAAAGAGGAGGATGAGAAGCTCAAAAAGAAATTTAAAGAGATGCTCAAAGAAATTATTGATGAATTGGGCATTGCTACCAAAGAGGATATTGCTAAACTCAAAGAGGAGCGACAATAAAAACGCTCCAAAAACTTCGACTCTACTCTTTTGGGAGGATTTACGGTGTTTTTACATTTTTGCTTACGCTCTTTTTGGTCATTAAAAAACGCTCAAGTTTTTTGGGTTTTGGACCCCTTTCGCCCCAAAAGCTTCAAGCTACTATCATCCAATTGGGGGCAAGTTTTATCAAACTCGCACAAGTCCTTGCTACAAGGGCGGATTTTTTCTCTGCAGAGTATTTAGAAGAGCTTAAAAATCTCCACGACCAACTTCCGCCTATGTCTCATGCAGCATTTGAACGCATATTTGCTAAAGCATTTCCCACCAATCCTTTTGATAGTTTTGAACCCATCCCTATCGCTTCGGCTTCGATTGGGCAAGTCCATATCGCCTATTTGGGGGAGCAAAAAGTAGCCGTTAAGTTGCGTCGGGAGGGTATCAAAGAGCAGATATTAGCCGATATTATTATCATCAATTTCTTCAATCGCCTCTTTCGTCCGCTCTTTTCTTACTACACCAAAAACTCCATTGAGGCGGTACTTTCGGAGTTTGCTACGATGATTCAAGAGGAGGTCAATCTCTCTATCGAGCTAAGCAATCTTCAAAAGTTTCGCCAAATCTATCACGATAGCGGTGTGACGTTTCCCACTCCCTACGAAGCCTATTGTTCGCAAGATGCCCTTGTGATGAGCTTTGAAGAGGGGTATCGATTTGATGATAAGGAGAGGATTTTAGCCAAAGGGATTGATTTCAAATCCATTATTACTAAGCTTGTTGATTTCTATACGACTCAGATGCTTATCAATGGCTACTTTCACGCCGATCCCCATCCTGGCAATCTACTCGTCACTGATAAAGGCTCGCTGGTGTTGCTTGATTTTGGCATGGTCAAAGCCGTTCCCAATGAGACACGTATTGCTATTATCGAACTTATCAAAGCCGCCAATGCGCAAGATTACGAACTCTACATCAGTGCCAACAAACGCTTAGGCACAATCGCTTATGAAGCTCCCAACGCCCAACTTGTCGCCTTTACCCAAAAGATGTTTGATATATTCTCCAACGACAACCTCACAAGCCAATCGATGCAACTTCTTGCTTTTGAAGTACTTGAATCAATGCGTAATATGCCCTTTAAGCTCCCCAGTGATGCGATTTATATCTTGCGAGTGAGTGCGATTATTGAGGGACTGGGGACTACTTATATCGCAAATTTCAACGGTATCAAAGATATTTTGCCCATTTTGCAATCCAATATTCCTAAAGCCCTCGGAGCCAAAGAGGGAATTTTTGAAGCTATTGTAAGCCAAATCCAAGAGATACCCTTTATCGCTAAAGATATGCGGGTGATTGTCAAAAAACTTAGTGAGGGGAGTCTCTCCATAGAGCTTTCAAAGGCTCAAATTGAGTGGCTTAGCAAAGAGTTAAAAAACAGCGTCAAGCCCACACTTATCTCTTTTGGGTTGATTTTGGGTGGTTTTTTTGTTTTGTTTTACGATGAGAGCCTCAAAGATGCGGCTCTTTTGCTTTTTGCTTTTGGGTTTTTGCGACTTATTTACAAATAAAATCTTTTTTTAAGAGAGCGTAACGTTTAAAGTAATTCTAAAACAAACCCCACCGTTTTGATTATAGGCTTCCAATTTGCCTTTGCGATGCTCTTCGATGATGATTTTGGAGATATACAGCCCCAATCCTGTGCCGTTTCTATCGCTTTTGTTGCTAAAGTAGGGGTCAAAAATACGGCTAAGAATATCGCTATCAATTCCTCCGCCGTTGTCGCAAAGAGTAATTATGAGAGTATTTTCACTTTGGGTTGTATGGATTTCAATCAAAGGGCGTGGGGTCTTTTTTTCGATAAAGTTATCTTCAGGGTTTTTGATGATATTTGACATGCCAAATTAAAATTGATGTTTCCATTTGAGTTGCAAGGAGACTTTTGTGAGATTGGTATCGGTTATCAAATGACAAGACAACAGTAGCATTGCCATGAGGATATGCACATTAACCCTTAATTTTATCTTTAACTTTTTAAAGTCATCTATTGTTTTATTTTGTTGGTTGTATTATATAAAAAGAGGACTTTAGCGAGGCTTTTGGGGAGAGTCTCGCTAAGAAAAATTCAAGGGAAGTTTAGTGTGTCGCATAAAATTTTTTGGGGTAGTGGCATTATAGAGTAGAAGTGTTAATTGGGTGTTAAAGGCAGTGCAAAAAGAAAATTAATCCAATCTAAAATAACCCTAATCCAAACTAAGCTATAATCCCCTCATGAAAAAAGAGATTATCACTAAAGAACCAATAAAAGATAGAGAGAAAAAAGTGAATAAAACAATAGAAGAGATATTTGATTTCAAAGCCACAACCGATGCGTGTATCAAGTGTGGGAAGTGTATCCCCGTTTGTACCATTCATCAAATCAATCCTGATGAGGTGACTTCGCCTAGAGGTTTTATAGAGCTTTTGGGTGCGTACAAAGACGGTCATTTGGAGCTGGACAAGAATGCCAAAAATATATTTGAGAGCTGTTTTTTATGCACCAATTGCGTTGATGTTTGTCCCAATACGTTGCCAACGGATATGATTATCGAGGAGGTAAGAGCCGATATAGCACAAAAATACGGTATCGCACCCTTCAAAAGAGCTTTTTTTTGGCTTTTACGCCATCGATGGGCTATGGATTGGTTTAGCAAATTAGGCTATGTCTTCAAAAGTTGTGCTTTGGCCAATGATGCAAAAAATAGGGGGCTTATTGCCAAATACAATTTACCTATGATAAAAAAAGGGAGAATGCTTCCCTCTATGGTATCGACGAGCTTTTTAAATGCCTATCAAGAGCATATTGTTCCGCCCCAAAAACCCAAACAAAGAGTAGCTATTTTTATAGGTTGTCTAGCAAACTACAACTATCGTGGAATAGGAGATAGTTTGGTCTATATTTTGGAGCGATTGGGTATTGAGATTTTTATCCCCAAAAAACAGCTTTGTTGCGGCGCTCCTGCCTATTTTACGGGTGATATGAGCAGTGTTGAGTATATGACTAAAAAAAATATTGCCTATTTTGAGAGCTTTATTGATGAGTACGATGCGTTAATTATCCCCGAAGCTACTTGCAGTGCTATGATAAAAGAGGATTGGGAGCGATTTTTTGCCAATCACGCTATGCCAGAGTGGGAAATGAGAGCCAAAAAGTTGATGCCCAAAATCTTTATGGCTACTGATTGGCTCTATAAACATACCTCTTTGCAAGAGTTGTTGGCATTGGAAGGGCAAACATTTGATGAAGCAGTAACCTATCATGACCCTTGCCACGCTCGAAAAGTACAAGGTGTATTTAAAGAGCCTCGTGCTTTGATTGCACAAAACTATCCCATGGTAGAAATGAGCGATCCCAATCGTTGTTGTGGATTTGGTGGCGTGACGATGCAAACTGAAAAATTTGAATTTGCTACTTTGGCAGGTAAACCCAAAGCAGCAATGATAGAACAAACCAAGGCTCACTATGTATCGGCTGAGTGTTCGGCGTGTAGAGTGCAACTTTCACAAGCTATGAATGAAGCAGGTGTTGAGACTATTTTCAAAAATCCTATTGAGCTTATTGCCAAAGCATTGGGAAGAGAAGAGTAGTATTGGGAAGTGTTGTATTAACTTTAAGTAAATTTGCTATAATTTCAGTAATCAACTGACCTTACGCACTCAAAGTGCGTAAAACCTTGTCGTTCTCCCGTTATGCGGGTAGCTTTAGGGGGTTGCAAGGGACACTTGTGTCCCTGCCAAAAAGAGGGGCTTTGCTCCTATTTTTGCATAACATCAGTAATAAAAATATAAAAAGGTCTATTTTGAGTGAAAATCTAATAGGATATAGTGATAATCAAGGAAATATCGTCGATACCCAAAGTGGCGGTGAAGGTTTTGTAGGTGAAGTGATTGAGTATGATAACAGCGATAAGGCGTTGGAGATTATTCGTCATTCAACGGCTCACTTGATGGCTCAAGCCATTACGCAACTCTATCCCAACTCGCAATTTTTCGTAGGTCCCATCGTAGAAGAGGGATTTTATTACGATTTTAGAACCTCTCAAAAGATTGGAGAAGAGGATCTCAAAAAGATTGAAAACAAGATGAAAGAACTCATCAAGCAAAAGTACCCCATCGAAAAATACACCATAAGCAAAGAAGAAGCATTGGTCAAATTTGCACACGATGACCTCAAATTGGCGGTGCTTTCTCGTATCCCCGACGAAGAGGTATCTATCTATAAGCAAGGGGAGTTTGAAGACCTTTGCCGTGGTCCTCATGTGCCTAGTTTGCATTTTTTGCACCATTTTAAATTGACACGGGTAGCGGGTGCCTATTTGGGTGGCGACGAAAAGGCTGAGATGCTTACACGCATTTACGGTATCGCTTTTGCTACCAAAGAGGCACTCAAAGAGTACTTGTTTATGGTTGAAGAGGCAAAAAAACGAGACCATCGAAAGCTGGGCAATGAATTAGAGCTTTTTATGTTTGATGAAGAGGCGGGAGCGGGATTGCCCTTTTGGATGCCTAAAGGCGCAAGACTGCGAAGCAAACTCGAAGCGATACTCTTCAAAGCCCACCGCAAAAGAGGCTACGAACCCGTACGAGGCCCTGAAATACTCAAAAGCAATATGTGGCACACGTCGGGACACTTTGCGTGTTATGGCGAAAATATGTATCTTACTACCATTGATGAACAAGAGTACGGTATCAAGCCTATGAACTGTATCGGGCATATTGAGATATTCAAACAATCAAGCAAAAGCTATCGGGATTTGCCCTATAAGATGTTTGAATACGGCGTAGTACATCGCCATGAAAAATCGGGTGTACTTAATGGTTTATTGAGAGTAAGAGAGTTTACGCAAGACGATGCGCATATTTTTTGTACACCCCAACAAATTGAAGAGGTAGTTTTGGAGGTGGTTGAGTTTGTTGATGCGGTAATGAAAAAATTTGATTTTAACTACACCATGGAGATTTCAACCAAACCCGAAAAAGCAATTGGCGAAGATGCGGTGTGGGAACTAGCGACCAATGGGCTTAAAAATGCACTCACCCAAAACCATTTGCCCTATACGATTGATGAGGGCGGTGGGGCATTTTATGGGCCCAAAATTGATGTGAAGATTACCGATGCGTTGGGTAGAAAATGGCAATGCGCTACGATTCAAGTCGATTTCAATTTACCTGAGCGATTTGATGTGGAGTATGTAGCCCAAGACAACTCCCGCCAACGTCCCGTTATGATTCATCGAGCCATTTTGGGTTCGTTTGAGCGTTTTATTGCGATACTTATCGAACACTACGCAGGTGAATTTCCGTTTTTTATTGCTCCAACACAAGTTATTTTTGTGCCTATTGGTGAAAAAAATATCGGATACGCTACTTTGCTACACACAATGCTTTTGGACGAAGATATTGATAGCGAAGTATTAAGCAAAAATGAGAGCCTCAACAAACGCATTCGTATGGCAGAGAAACAAAGAGTTCCTTATGTTGTCGTCATTGGAGATGAAGAAGAGGCAAACGGTAGCGTTGCGGTGCGAGATAGAAGAGCAAAAGAACAATATAATCTAACTAAAGAGGAATTTATGGTAAAATTACTACAACAATTAAAAGAAGGAAGAATTTGAGCAAACAACAAAAGGGGAAAGATGATGTCATCATGAACGATGACATTCGAGCGACAGAGTTAAGGGTTGCCGATGAAGAGGGGCAAATAGGGATTATTACCAAAGCCCAAGCGTTGAAATTGGCCGAAGAGAGAGGGCTTGATTTGGTACTTATCTCTCCACAAGCAAAGCCTCCTGTCGCCAAAATTATGGATTACAGCAAACATCGATACCAGCAAGAACGCAAGAAAAAAGAGGCAAAGAAAAACCAAAAAATCATTGACATTAAAGAGGTGAAGTTTTCGTGCAAGATAGCTGAAAATGACATTAGCTTCAAAGTCAAAAATGCACGAGAGTTTCTTGAAAAAGGCAAATATGTAAAGCTACGAGTCTTTTTGAGAGGACGAGAGATGTCAAGCCCAGAACTAGGCATTGAAGTACTCAAAGATAAGGTGTGGCCACTGCTTAAGGATATTGCAAATTTAGAACAAGATGCCTCTCGTGAAGGGCGTTACGTCAATATGTTACTTACGCCCCTCAAAAAATAACATCCTCTATGGAGGGTATTGAGCGATTTGGCTCTCTCCTCCAAAAGAGAAAAAAAATAAACACACAATATCATTCAGTCAAAACTCTATTTGTAAAATATGCAGATGGAGTGTCATTATGACTCGTTCAAAGATTATGTATTGGGTGCAGTATCGGTTCTATTTTTGGAATCAAGCTTTATTAAGATCTCTTCTATAAGCTGCGTTTGCTTTTTTGCTCTTCATGCTTTGCATAATGCAACAATACAAATTCAAGCATAACAATAATAAACAATCCTGGTATAATGTATAAAAATGCAAAAAAAATGCTTCTAAAATGCCTTGTGAGAAATAAGTGAGAAGAGTATAGAAAAATGTTAAGAGCGTCATGCCCAAATGTTAAACCCAAAAGGAGGCTAATAACGCCCCCTCAAATAGCCTTTGTTTTGCAAATCTTAGTGATCTTCGAGTGCAACAGCACCAGCAAGATAAACGTATGTAAGAATCATAAAGATAAACGTTTGAAGAATGGCTGAGAATGAAAGCAACAAATAAGCAGGTAGTGGCACAATAAAAGGAGCCAACATTAAAAGTACCCACAAAAAGAGATCATCCCCTTTGATGTTTCCAAAAAGTCGGAAGGAGAGCGAAATGATTCTTGAAATGTGTGAAATCATCTCAATAGGGAACATAAGTGGCGCCAATACAGGTACGGGACCTGCGAAGTGTTTGAAATAGTTCAAAGCCCCTTGTTCTCTAATGCCTTCGTAGTTGTAGTAAAAAAATACCATCAAAGCTAGAGGCAACGTGACGTTGATATTGGAGGTGGGAGATTCAAATCCTGGAATAATTCCAATAACGTTGGAGACAAATACAAAAATACCAATCGTAGCTACGAGCGGAAGATATTTTCGTGCTAAATCTTCTCCAATTACATCTTTTCCCATTGCCATTACACCGCCCAAAAATGCTTCAAAAACATTTTGGGTAGTACCTGGTACAGCTTGTAAATTCGCTACTGCTTTGTTTGCTAAAAATAGTACAATAGCCACTACAAGCAATAAGTGACCGATAATCATGCCCTCTCCGTGTCCTGTAACGACACCGATAAAGGTAAATATACCTTCCATTTTGACCTTCCTCTTTTTGGTTTTTAGAAACAATCTTCTAAATTAAAATTTGCAGTTATTATACTCAATTTCTACTAAATGACTCATTAAAGTCATTATTTTTATCACTTTTTATTTTTTTTAAACTTTTTTTTTATCTTTTGTGCTACAATCGACAAAAATTAGAAACTAGACGGAGATAGATTAGAATGCAATTAGAAACAATAAAGTATGAAATGCTTACCCATATACCCATCTGTACCCATGCACAGCCACAAAAGATACTCATTGTGGGCGAAGAGAGTAAGGTGGATAACCAACTAGCACTCTATAGAAATTTAGAGATTGTAACGGTTCAAAACAGTACCGAAGCGTTGGCAAAACTCGATGAAAAGTGCTTTGATATAGCCATCATTACCGATAAGAGCCATCTAGCCGATAGACTTTTTATTGGACTTATTCACAAAGTCATGACTCCCAAAGGTGTCGTTTCTGCGGTGGCTAGTAATATGTTTGCTCAAGAAAATGCTTTTGAAAATGAACTCAAAACGTTGGGAGAGTGCTTTAAGATTGTTATGCCTTGTCGCTATGAAGATAGTGAGCTTAGGATGCAAAATTTGCTTATTGCGAGTAATAGCTACCATCCCACTGCCGATATTAACCTCCAACGAGCCGATTTGACAGAGGGGTATGAGTACTACAACAGCGATATTGCCATTGGAGCGTTTATGCTTCCTAGTGCGATACGCAAACGCTATGCGGGACTTTTGAAACTCTAATGGCGTTTGAGTATGCCATTGCCCTTACGGGGGGTATTGCCACGGGCAAAAGCTCGACAACGGCTATGTTTATGCTTTACGGTTTTAAGTTTATTGATGCTGATAAAATTGCCCATGCACTGCTTGATGCTCATGCTCATAGGATTGGTGAAATCTTTGGTGAAGAGTACCTAAGTGAGGGCAAAGTGAATCGTAAAAAGCTTGGAGGATTGATTTTTGGCAATCTCCAAAAGAAAAAAGAGTTGGAAAACTTTTTGCACCCACTTATTTACAAAGCAATAGAACAAGAGGCTACTAAGCTTGATGGCTTCAAAAAACCCTACATTATTGATATTCCGCTCTTTTTTGAAACCGCTCGCTATCCTATTGCCCAATCCATTGTGGTCTATGCTACCAAAGCCCAACAGTTGGAGCGACTCATCAAACGAGAGGGCTTTGCAACGCAAGAGGCACTTGATCGAATCAATGCACAAATGGATATTGAAGCCAAAAAACAAAAAGCTACGTATATTATTGATAACTCAAAGGATATTAAACATCTTCAAAGTGAGTGCGAAAGAGTAAAAGAGGAGATTTTAAAGGCGTTTCATCCGTAGTTGGGATAGCCCAACTACACAAAGCTTAAAATCTATATCGAATATAAGCTCGAATATCGTGTGCTTCATCGACAACGTTTGGAGCCATTGT
>DYTG01000033.1:0-1538 GCA_020726085.1 Sulfurovum sp. | reverse complement strand
GCCATTGTAAGGTCATTAGCTTGTTGTGGTGTAATATTTCTAGCCGCTGCCATAACATTATTCAAGCCACCCATTTGATTAACGGTTGCTACAGCCGTCTTGATGTCATCAATCTTCATAGCCATACCATCTGCTCCAAAGAATGAGTTTGAACCTGTATATTCATAATCCATATAGGTATATCGGATAGAGAAAGATAGCCCTTTCGTAAGTTCTCGTGTATAGTATGCCATATTTAACCACAATCGTGTAGAGTAAAGAGCATCTTTCTTTCAGTACCATCTGCCATATCGTAAGAGATACTAGCGACGGATGTTCTTAAATCGGCACTAAATTTGATGTTGTCTTTGGCATCGTGGGCTTTGACTTCGTTGAGGGTCTTTTGATTTTTGTATCGTTACCTTTGAGGGTGGCAATTTCAGCTTTGAGATTTTCAATCTCTGTTTTTGAGGTATCGCACATCACTTGCCGTTGAGGCAAAAGCCAATGTTGTGAAGGCTACCAATGAAAGTGCTATTAGCTTTTTCATCATAATTCCTTAAAATATTTAATATCTTGCGATGATAGTACAAAAAACGTTATAAAGTTCTTAAATATATCGGAGTTCTTTTGTATGATTTAGAATATTTCATATTTGAGTATAAATCATACAAATAATTCTAAATAAGTATTAAATGCCACAACTGCCTGCATTTATACTAAAGCTGTTTTCATATCCGCAATTGGAACATCTAAAGGTGACGAGTTTAGGTCCGCACCCCGCTCCTCTTTGATCAACCATCTCAATAGAGCTATCATTGCACGAGGGGCAAATACCGCTTACGATAGTACTTAGTTGCGTACTTTTGTCATTGAGATAATAGACATAGGTCACTATTGAACCCACCAATAGAAGCAACATAAAAATAATAAGATAAATATCCATAAACAAATTTCCGTTTCATTGATTTTAACCTGAAGTCGATAAAGATTGTACAGGTATGTAAAAGATTTATGCTATTTTACCATTTTTTGTTAATAATTTGTTAATAAATTAACGAAAAATTTGTAATCAATTTATAATTTAATCTACCAAAACACCATTTTTATAAGAGTTTATGGAGACAATCAAAGCATCCTCTTTAAAGTGTTTTTCCAGCCCGTGTTGTAAACCATTGATATAGTGTCGCTCTATCATCACTTCTCCGTTGGGATGGAAAAGTTTCTCAATGCCATGAGGTTTATCGTTACGATAGTAGGTTTGCGATAGCAATTTGCCCTCTCTATCAAACCACTTTTGAAGCCCTTCTCGTTTGCCATTTTGATAGTGAGCAATTTGCTTTAATACGCCCTTTTGGGTATATTCTTTGTAAACGCCATCTTTTTGTGATACTTTTGAAGGTATCGGTGCAATAATGTCGT
Organism: Sulfurovum sp.; assembly: GCA_020726085.1. Taxonomy (GTDB): domain Bacteria; phylum Campylobacterota; class Campylobacteria; order Campylobacterales; family Sulfurovaceae; genus FS08-3. The sequence goes on along the minus strand of DYTG01000033.1, from coordinate 137 downwards.
TACCAAAATATTTCTTCTCGTTAAGCGTTTTGTGCAACCCCAAACTATTAAAGAGAACAAACATAATGACCATGATAAGGAGCATGGCATTGGACGAGGAGAGATAGAGGGAGTGAGAGTTTAGTGCAGTGTGTGAT
>DYTG01000152.1 GCA_020726085.1 Sulfurovum sp. | reverse complement strand
CTAATCAATCCACTCCATGACAATCTCTTGAGCAAGAAGATAAAAGATAGCCCCCCTAGCTTCTTGATGGGTTGTTGCTTTGATGGCTTGTAGGTAGGCTTTGATTTGTGCGATATGCTCCTCTTTGTGGGCGTTGGAGCTCTTGTAATCCACCACCACAAAACCACCAGATTCCTCTATAAGCAAATCAATGACCATACGCCTTTGATTGTAAATAAGCGGTATCTCTTTGTAGTAGCGATTATTCTCAATAAGCTCCAAAAAGAGTGCGTTGCTAAGGAGTCGCTCCACTCTAGCTTGAATATCCTCTCTATCTTGTAGGCTCAATAGATTGCCAAATTGATTGATCATCGCCCCCATGGCACGTTGCAAAAATTCCTGTTTGAAGCTGTAGAGCATCTCAAGAGTGTAGTGCAAAGCATTACCAAAATTAATTTGGCTTGATTCTTCTTTGGATTGAGTCTCTTTGTCGGCTCGTCCGTAGTGTGAGATGGGCAAAAAGTTGGGTTGGGGTTGAGGGCTTGGTTGGGGTTGTCTCTCGATAGCAAAATGCCCCAAAGGTTGCATATCAAGTCCATCAAAAACAGACTCTTTTTCTTTGACGATAATACTCATCGAATGAACCGCTCGTGTCATGGCGACGTAGAGGAGGTTCATGTGATCTTTTTGCGTCAATGCTTTTTTTCGCTCCAGTGCTAGGGCATAGAGGCTATCAAAATGCTCTCGGTTGGCATGGCGTAAATAGATGGTTTCTATTTTTAATTTTTCGTTGTAGTTGTAGAGCAACAAACTGCGATCGGGCGGTTTTTTGGTGCTTCTATCGACCAATATGACGTGTTCAAACTCCAATCCTTTAGCACCGTGTACGGTAATAATCTTGGCTCCGTAATCAACCGCACTTGAAATCTCAATCGAAGCGGTGCTAAACTCCTCCAAAAAGGTAGGAATATCACGGTAAAGAGCGGCAAACTCCAGCAATTTAAGCACATTGGGATCGTGGTGAAACGCTCCAAAAAGCTCTATGAGCCTATGACACACCGCAAAAGGCTCTAAGGCGTGAAAGTACCAACTTCTATCAAAATGCTCTACGTTGTATTTGAGCATCAATGCCTTGGCATCGAGGATTTGATCGTAAAAAAGATACTCCACCATCGCTACAATAGCCACAATTTTGGGAAGTTTATTGAGTGATGAGGAGGTTTGGAGGATGCTAGGGATGGTGTGTCGTAAAAGTTCATTTTGTATCAATAGCCCATCTTTGTTGGTAAAGACCAAAAAAGCAATATCGCTCACACTCGCTCCATGAGCCAGTAGATTTTTGGCTACTTCAACGGCTTTTGTTATCACCTCATCGCTACGGTATAGCTCCACAAATCCCTCATGGGCATCTGGGCGGGTAAGCTGTCTAAGATAGCCTTGTACACGTCCCTCAAAAACGCTATTGACAAACTCCACCACGCTTTTGGAGCTTCGATAGTTGGTGTTCATCTTCTCAATCGTGACATCGTAAGCTCTAGCTACCGTATCAAAAAGCTCCTCAATCCCTCCACGAAAACGGTACAAAGATTGTTTGGTATCACCTACATAAAAAAAGCTCTTGAAGCCGTTTTGCCCCTCTCCTGAGCAAATCTCTTCAATAAGGGGAGCAAAGAGCGAAAATTGCAAAATAGAGGTATCTTGAAACTCATCAATCAAGATGTGTTTGAATTGGCTATCGAGCTTGAAATAGACGTAAGCTCTCTCGTGTTGGGTGAGCAAAATATAGGCAATCAGTGCCAAATCATCAAAACTAAGGCGGTTTTTCTCTATGGCATAAAAGAGTGTTGCACTCTTAAAATCACTGTAGAGGCGAAAGAGATGGGAAATAACCAAAGCATCTTTGGACTCTACCCACTCCAATAGCAAAGCTTTGAGTTCATCAAAAAGTAGCTCAATAGAGGCGGAGGCGTATTTTTTAAACCACGAATGCTCTCCTAGATGCGTATATCCCCAAAGCCCCTTTTTGAAAAACTCTTGTATCGAAGACGTTTCAAACTGCTTAATAGCTCGACTACTCGCCCCCATAGCCTCTAGTGCCTCCATCATTGTCAAACGTTTTTTCTCTATGGTTTTCTCTATGGCTTGAATATCGAGAGGGTTTTTTTCAACGGTGGGCAAAATAGGGTCAATCTTGTAAAAATCTTGCATCAAAGGGAGTACTTTACCCAAATGTCTATCGTCAAGAGTACTCAAAAGCTTCATTAAATGAGGCATATCCCCCGAAGCGATTATTTTGGAGACAAAACGTTCAAATATCTCCTCATAATCACCCTCTCCCATCTCAAAAGTAGGCTCTAATCCCACCTCAAATGAAAGCGAACGCACAATCGAAGCAAAAAAGCTATCAATGGTGACAATGTATCCACTTTGCGACAAAAAGAGATTTTGCACCGCCTCTTTTTTTGCCACTATCTCTTGGTGTTCTAATCCCGCAAGAGCCATAACCTCTTCTAAAAAAAAGCGATTTTTCTCATGATCAATCTCTTTGATATACCCAAAGACGCGCTGGTGCATCTCGTGTGCTGCTTTTTTGGTAAAGGTAGCTGCCAAAATCGAAGAAGGAGACTCCCCCATAAAAAGCAACGCCACATAGCGAACGCTGAGCTTAAAAGTCTTGCCACTCCCTGCACTAGCACTGTAGGCAAAACGGTTTTTAAATCGACGAGGCATAGACTCTCTCCTTTGGGTATTTGTAAATCTTTTATAATTGTATCAAGTTTGGTGTTGAGTTTAGGTCATATTGGTTGAAATTGAGTTGAGTGGCGTACAAAATCTGTGCAAATACCAAAGGAGACAAAATAAAGCCGATTTTTGCTATAGTATCAAAAAACAAAAGGAGTTAATGATGGAGTATCGATACATTGGACGTACAGGACTACGAGTTACCCCTATTTGTATGGGGACGATGAGTTTTGGAAGTTGGAGCGATGAAAAAGAGTCGTTTAAGATTATGGACAAAGCCCTTGATAG
>DYTG01000032.1:10475-15552 GCA_020726085.1 Sulfurovum sp. | reverse complement strand
TGCCGTTGGAGCGGGAAAGCTCACCGCTTCGCCTCACAATTGTATAACGCTTTTGAGTCCTCTGTCCTTGCGTGCTACTAAAATCCCTCAAAAGACACTATTGGGTTTCGTTTTGGCAATCACTTCATAGCCGTATTGCAGTGCGTTGTAGGTTTGATAGGAATTGGGAAGTGAGAAATCAAACCTACCTGCATAAAGCTTTTGGTCATAGGTAAGATAATCTTTGGAGGTTTCAAGAAGAAACTCTGCATTCTCAAGCTTTGATTCGAGATAATCCAACAAAGGACGATAGGAGATGTACATCTTTTTGGGGTTGTGACAGGGATGAATGCCCACTTTATAGACTTTTTTGTTAAACTCCACCCCCCCCCAATAGGCTTGTAGCGTTTAGCAGATTCCCTATTGTCACAACCACCCAGTAGCAATCCCAATAGAAGAATAGACAATCGCTTTAGCACAACAACGCCCCCTTAGTGGATAGGTATTTGAAATCATAAGAGTATCAAATCATTTGCTAGGCTTAACCTAGCTATAAAAAGACGCTACCTTGAAGCGTAATCGGCGATTAAAGCACCCATGTCGCTCGTTGCACATATCTCTTTGGCATCAAAGGAACTCAAATCACCCGTTCGGTATCCTTCGCTAAGGACTTTGGCGATAGCGTTATCGATTTTTTTGGCGGCTTCGATTTCGTTGAGTGCGTAGCGTAGCATCATGGAGGCACTTGCGATGGTTGCAATAGGATTGGCAATGCCTTGACCTGCAATATCGGGAGCAGAACCGTGAATAGGCTCAAAGAGTCCTACGCCGCTACCTATTGAAGCACTTGGAAGCAGACCAATCGAACCGCTTAACATACTTGCAGCGTCGCTTAAAATATCTCCAAAGATATTACCTGTCAAAATAACATCAAACTGCTTGGGTGCACGAATAAGTTGCATAGCGGCATTATCGACATACATATGGTTAAGCTCTACTTTGGGGTAATCTTTTGCCACCTCCTCAACGGTTTCTCTCCAAAGTTGGCTTACTTCAAGCACATTGGCTTTATCGACCGAACAGACCCGTTTGTTTCGTTTCATAGCAATTTCAAAAGCAACTTTTGCAATGCGTCGTACTTCATCTTTGGTATAAACCATGGTGTTGTAAGCTCTATCCTCAAGCAACGCTCGCGGCTCACCAAAGTAAATTCCACCTATAAGCTCTCGTACCACCATCAAATCAACCCCCTCAATAACACTAGGCTTGAGGGTAGAGGCATTGACAAGCTCTTTATAGACCATTGCAGGGCGTAGATTGGCAAATGTACCCATCGCTTTTCGCAGCCCCAACAAACCCGTTTCGGGGCGAAGGTGTCTTTCAAGAGTGTCCCATTTGGGTCCGCCAATAGCCCCAAAAAGTACCGCATCGCATTTAGTTACCCCTTTGAGTGTCTTATCGGGAAGGGGCACACCTGTCTCATCAATAGCTGCCCCACCCAATAAAAACTCCTCATATTTGAGGTTAAAACCGCATCGTACTGATACCGCATCCAGCACACGCATCGCCTCTTCAACAATCTCTGGACCAATTCCGTCCCCTTTGATGATACCAATTTTATACTCTCGACCCATGACAACTCCTACTTTCTAAGCATTTAGTTCATTTTTTGCAAAGTTAATCAAGCCACCCGCTTTTACCAACTCTTGCATAAACTCTGGAATAGGGGTAAATTTGTAACTTTTGCCTTTGGTAAGGTTAATCACCTCCCCACTACTCATATCTATCTTAATTTGATCGCCCTCTTCTATCTCATTTGCCTGAGGCAACTCAAAGATAGGTAGCCCCATATTGAAGGCATTGCGATAAAAAATACGTGCAAATGTAGGGGCAACAATCGCCGATATTCCCGCTGCTTTAAGAGCGATAGGGGCGTGTTCACGGCTACTTCCACATCCAAAATTCTCACCCGCTACAATAACATCTCCCACTTGCATCTTTTGAACAAAGTGAGGATCAGCATCTTCCATCACATATTTTGCAAGCTGCTTAGGCTCACTGGTATTGAGGTATCGAGCAGCGATAATTAAGTCCGTATCGATATTATCACCAAACTTCCAAACTTTACCTTCCAAGTCAAATCCTTTTGTCAATCAATCAATTGGGTGTATTCTATCCAATCCAAAGTAAAAGTTTACACAATTAAATGTTATAATAGCCTTGCTTGAGCATAAATCTAATTTTAATCTTTTTTTGCTATAATTTATTACATTTTTAATATATTAATATGTTTACACAGTAGTGTCACTTTGCTAATTTTACTAAAAGAGGAGCTGATAATTAATGGCTACAACAAAAAAAATTGATGCAATGGGTAGGGTTGAAAAGCTCTTTTCTAACAAAAAAAAAGGTGTCTATTTAACCTACGAACGCATTGTCAAAGAGTTTGATAAACCTCTCAACATGGCACAAGTCAAAAAGATTGAAAAGCTTTCAAAAGATGGAAAATTAGAGATTATTAGCGCATCAGAGTATGCCAAACTCGTTGCCCAGCAGACGATTCAAAAACACCAAGAGACCATTAGAAAGATTGCTGATGAGACCGAGCTTGATTTTTTTGATTTTACCAAAGAAAAAGAGTTGCTTGAGTGGAGTCGAAGTGACTCGCCTGTACGAATGTATCTGCGAGAGATGGGAAAGATTTTATTGCTAACCAAAGAAGAAGAAATTGAGCTTAGTAAACAAATCGAAGAGGGCGAAGATATTATTATCGATGCTATCTGTTCAGTACCCTATCTCATCCAATACATCCTCAACTACAAAGAGCCTTTGCTCAATCGTGAACGACGTGTCAAAGAGCTTTTTAAAAGTTTTGATGATGTTGATGGGGGTGAAGAGAGTGAAGAAGAAGATGATGAAGGGGGTGAGACTCCATCGCTTCCTATTGTCAATAATGATAGAGTTAAACAAGTCGTTGATAGCTTCAAAAAGCTTGAAAAAAACAAAAAAGAGTGGGTAAAAGCGACTGAAGAACTCGAAAAAATTCTTGAAAAAAGCGACGAGGATGAGTCCAAAGTACTCTACGAACACTTCAAAGTCGCTTTCAAAAAAGAGCAACTCAAACACGCTTTGCTCGAACTAGGACCCACATCCAAGCTTATCAATGAGTTGGTCAAGGCGATGGAGACGGCTCTCAAAAGCGACGATGGGTTTGATAAAGAACTTAAGCGATTGGAGTATAAGCTACCGCTTTTTAACGATATGTTGCTTGAAAATCACGGCAAAATATTGGACAATATTATCAATATGGACAAAGACGATATTATCAATGCCGTCCCAGAAACCACAATGGTAAGCACCTACGTTGAAATCAAAAAGCTCTTTGAGACCAAAGAAGCGAGTAAAGATAGCTTCAATCTTGATCCCGTCAAACTCGAAGAGATACTCAATCAAATCCGCCAAGGCAAAACCAAAAGCGAAAAAGCCAAAACACGCATGGCAAAATCCAACTTACGTTTGGTGGTATCGATTGCCAAACGCTACACCAATCGAGGTTTGCCTTTCCTTGATCTTATTCAAGAGGGAAATATTGGACTGATGAAAGCCGTAGATAAGTTTGAGTATCAAAAAGGGTACAAGTTCTCAACCTACGCTACATGGTGGATACGTCAAGCCATTAGCCGTGCCATTGCAGATCAAGCCCGTACCATTCGTATCCCTATCCACATGATAGAGACCATTAACCGTATCAATAAAATTATTCGCAAACACCTCCAGGAGAGTGGCAAAGAACCCGATCTCGATACCATCGCCAAAGAGGTAGGTTTGAGCGTCGATAAGGTCAAAAATGTGATTAAAATCACCAAAGAACCCGTAAGCCTCGAGACACCCGTAGGCGATGAGGACGATGGAAGATTTGGAGATTTTATTGAAGATAAAAATACGTTGAGTCCTACCGATGTGGTGCTTCGTGATGACCTCAACAAACAAATCGATGATGTTTTAAGTCAACTCAATGATCGAGAAAAGGCGGTGATTCGTATGCGTTTTGGATTGCTTGATGACCACAGCGATAGAACGCTTGAAGAGATAGGCAAAGAGCTGAATGTCACGCGTGAACGGGTACGACAGATTGAATCCTCAGCTATCAAAAAGCTCAAACATCCCAAAGTAGGACGTAAGCTTAAAAACTACATTGAGGAGTAAACAATGCAAGAGGTAAAGTTTTTTGTTCTTATTATTGGTACTGAGATACTCAATCGCCGAAGAGAAGATGCCCATTTTGATTTTGTCACCAAAGCCCTTCAAAAGTATGGCAATAAACTTACAGGTTCATTTATCATTGAAGATGACCCTGTGCTTATTGTCAATACCATTCGATACCTTGCTGCCATAGAAAGCAGTGTTATTTTTAGTTTTGGAGGGATTGGTGCTACGCCTGACGACCACACACGAGCATGTGTGGCTAAGGCTCTAAGCGATGGCAAACTCTACACCCATGAAGAGTGCAAAGCCATTATTGATGAAAAATTAGCGGGTAAAGTATCACCTATCACTTACGCTATGGCACAACTTCCCAAAGAGGCACGGCTTATTGAGAATGTTTACGGCTCTATTCCCGCTTTTGGACTCCAAAACCGCTACTTTTTTATGCCAGGATTTCCCCATATGTCGCACCCTATGGTAGAGGCTATTTTGGCTCATTCTTTCAATACCAAACGCCAAATCTATCGTTGCACATTGGCAGCACAGTGCAAAGAGTCTTTTTTGGTTGATGTCATGGAGCAAATGCCCAAGGGCGTAGAACTCTCTTCACTCCCAACATCTTCTAGCAACGGAGAGTGGCACACCACCATATCCGTAGCCTCCTACGATGAAGAACTCGCCAAAAGCAATTTTGATAAGTTTATTGCCAAACTCGAAAACCACTCCATTGTTTATCAATGGGGAGAAAAGCTTGTCTAGTAACAGGACTTAGCACTGTTTCACCTGTAAATTTTAAAAATTCAATAAGTGCGTAAAGTTAGTAAACAATAAGATGTGATTCTATACCATTGGCATAGGGAAAGAATATGATAGTTGGCATCAATTATTTTTT
>DYTG01000032.1:0-10375 GCA_020726085.1 Sulfurovum sp. | reverse complement strand
ATTCTATACCATTGGCATAGGGAAAGAATATGATAGTTGGCATCAATTATTTTTTCGAGTTGCTATTTTTGATAAAAGTCAAAAAAAAGGCAATTATTTTTTTAGTTTGGCTTGTTCGAGTTCCCAATACTCCATGGCAAAGCTTTGGCTTAGCGAAATGGATTGATACCCTCCGAGTCTATCGGCTTGAAGTACAGCCCTCATGCTGTGGGTGATAATATCATCGATAATCTTTGCCTCTTTTTCATCTTTGCCAAAGCTTACTACGCCAAATCCCTCAATCACGGCGTAGTTGGGTGCAGGATTGAGCATCGTTTCATTTTGAGCAAACGCCAAAAAATAGGCCTCGTACTCACCCATATACTCTTGCATTTGCACCTCAATCTCTTCACCTTTTTTGAGTATTAAGGGGTGACGTTTGGTGCGAATAATGTGTTCGGGAGTCAAAACCCCACGGTAGAGCTTCTCGATAGGCAAAGAGGCGTAGTGCAACGCTAGTGGAGAGTTATTGAGCCATGTAACGACTTCAAACCCTTTGTAGCGACTCACTGTACGCTTTAGTAGCTCCAAATCAAACGCCTCTTGTGGGATAGATTGAATTTCAAATGAGGCATTTGTTTCCAAAAACGCCTCGGCTTTGGTGATGGCATCTATCATTTTATTGTACGATTTTTGGGCATCGTTATCAAAGGTAAAAATCCCATGATGGTGTAAAATAATTCCCCCACGCCTTTGCCAATCTGCATCATGGCTCATCTCATAGATTTTTTGAGCCAAAATAAAGCCTGGCATGACATAATCAACAATCAAAAAGTCAGGAAACAACGCAGCAATATGTTCTTTGCCATGCAACGAGTTGGAAATGGTTACAATCGCATCGGCGTGGGTGTGATCGACAAATTTAAAAGGGATAATAGCATGAAGTATCGCTTCGACGGAGGGATTGGGAGCTGTTGTATCAATCATCGCTGCTTTTTGTTGAGCTACCATATCGCTATCGCTTAAGTTCTCAAGCGTTGCCATTTCGTGTAAAGTTTTGAGTCTCACAGGAGCAAATCCTTGCGATTGAATTGAGACCAAATCCCATCCGCTTCCTTTGACATAGAGAATCTCCTCTCCATCGACTACGGTTTTAAGAGAGGTATTTCCTCCACCGTGCAACACCAATGCATCGTTTTGTCCCAATAAATTGGAAGTATAAACCCGCAAAGCCAAATCTTGCAACGTTTGGGCTTTTTGAGTACAATAAAAGTTTGTCATTATTGCAATACTTCAAGTTCATCGGTATATTTTTGCTCACAAAACGGCTCATAGCTTGTTTTATAGACTCCATAGTGAGCTGAGGCTTTGTGTCCATCCAGTGCTGATTCATCTCTCCACGACTCGAGCGCCATAAATTTTCGTGGATTATTTTCGTATTGAAAAATATCGTAAAAGATACATCCATCAGAGGCTTTACTAGGTACTACCATGGCACTAAGTAACGCTTTCATCTTAGCTTCGCACCCTTCTTTAGCGATAAAGGTTACTCGTTTGGTTATTGTCATCTGTTCTCCTAGCTCATGAGTTTAATTTGATGTGTATTTTATCGAAAACTTCTTTTAATTCCATCAACTTCAATATTTTTTCCAAAAGTACCACATTGGGAAATAGACACTACACATTAAGTCAAGTTGGTATATCCAAAAAGAGGCGATTTATCCCCCTCCTATGAGCCTGTTTATATCATTGAATAGCCCAATAAGCATAAGTGTAATAAGTATCACCCATCCCGCAACCGTAAATCGTACCATCATCTCCAAACTTGGAGCTTTGCGGGTAATCATCTCGTAGAGATTAAACATAATATGCCCTCCATCGAGTGCAGGAATGGGCAAGAGATTGAGTACTCCTAGATTGACCGAAACCAAAGCGGCAAAAGAGAGCAGGGCGATGAGTCCCATAGAGGAAGCTTGGGCTGTGACATCAACAATCGTAATCACACCTCCCAATTTGTCCAAACCTACCGCACCTGTAATAAGTTTTTTGAGACTCTCAAAGATAAGGGTTGATGCCCAGATAGTCTTCTCCCACGCATAAACAATAGAATCCATAAAACCATAATGCACAATCGTCGTATCACCCGAAAAAACAATGCCTACAATCTTACGCTCAATAGCTTCGCCGTAGATATTTTGGTCGGTTATGACCTTTGAGGTGAGGCGGGTATCAATAATTTTCCCCTTACGCTCAATTCTAAAATCCATCGTATTATTGCTCTTTTCTATTGTATCGGCAATATCTTCCCAATAGAGAATAGGCATGTTATCAATTTGGATAATCTTATCGCCCTTTTGAAGCCCAGCAATAAGGGCGGGGGAGTCTTTGGAGACTTCTCCAATAATGGGTAATGGTTTGGGAATGCCCAAATCGGTCATGGCAAGATAGAGCATAAACGCCAAAAAAAAGTTAGCAAAGGGTCCTGCTACCAAAATAAAAATACGTTGCAGAGGTGTTTTGGTACTGTAGGAGTCGCTATCGAGGCTAATTTTTGTAGGGTCGCTATCATCTTGTCCCTTCATTTGGACATAACCGCCCAGCGGAATGGCTGAAATACTCCACTGCGTATCTCCAATTTGCCTAGAGAAAAGCTTTTTGCCAAATCCTATGCTAAATACCAAAACCTTTACATTCATCGCACGAGCTGCCAAAAAGTGTCCCAATTCGTGAAAAAAAATCAAAAACGAAAGGACTAAAAGTGAAACTATAAAACTCATATTTTTCCTGTTTGTGTGTTTATAAAAAGCGATTATAGCATAGAGTTGGCACTTTTTGATTATACTTATGTTATAATCAAGCAATTTGTTTTGCATCAAGGAGGGGTTTTATGAGCGATGAGAGAGTAGTTGATATTCAAAAGATAGATTCTAGCACAGACCAAACGTCAATTGAAGGCAAAAACGAACACGAAAAGGCACTCGTAATTGTCGATGAAACCAAAAAAATAATCCAAAACGCCCAAAAGCAGGTCAATGAATGCATGCTTTTGCTCAAAGATGACCTTGAAAATTTTGAAAAAAGCAAACAAGATTTGCGGAAGAGTGCATTAAACCAAAGCGAAGAGCTTCTATTAGAGTTGGGCTTTGAATCGGATATGCTTCACACTCAAGAAGAGGCAAAAATCGATATTAAAACGGTACAAAGCAAAGCCCAAGAGGGTGTGATAGAGGTGCAAGAGGTGTTTTCGGGCAAACTCTCTTCTTTTGCAATAGGTGTTGTTTTTGCACTCCTTTTGGCCGTTGGATTGCTCTATCTTGCCCTAGAGGCTACGCATACTCCATGGGGACTCATTGGTGATAGTCACTCTCTTGCGGTAGTATTGTCGCAGATTGGTGAAAAATCGTTGAGTCATGCCAATATGTTTACAGGAGTTGCTGTTTTGGTGGTGGTTTCGATGCTTTTTGGCTACCTTGTCTATACTATCCAAGTCTCATTAAGGGCATCCAAAAACCTACGAGTAGCCCAACAAACCCATCAAGAAGCACAATTTTATTGCACCCAAAAAGATGAATGCAAAATCCAAATGGAAAAAGTCGATGCACACATCAATGAAACCATTGAGATGATCAATTTTTACAAACTCTTGTTTCAAGAGCAAAATATGCGTCTAAAAAGAATATTACTTATAGAACAAAAGCAAGAGTTTGAGAGCTACCACTACAAATCACAAGCCGATATGGAAAATACTCAAAGGCTTGTCGATGGCATATTGGAGCTATTATCCACGCCCATTGTAGCTCAAGGGTCACTCTCAAGCCAAGCACAAGAGGCTTTGGTTGATGCCAAAAGAGTCATCAACTATCACATAAAAGCCATTTACGATAAAAATATCAATGATATATTCTAGGTAGCAGGTATGATTTTAAGAGTTTTTCTTTTTTTATCCATTCTTATAATGCTTGAAGCCTCTGGGGTACAAAATCTACTTGTCATCAAAGCTACCAAAAGTACCATTGAAGCCGAAGATCTGCTCAATACAATGATACAAGAAAAACAAAAGAGCAAGATTATAAAGATTAAAAACTATCAACTTGTAACCATTGAGTTGCCTCAAGAGGAACATGAAGCGATTTTGCTGCTGACTTCTATCAAAAAGAACTATCCCGAAGCTTTTAGATTCTATCCACCCAAACCTTATGATCCAAACGATGAGATTAGTATCCAAGAGATTGCAAACTCACTCAATGCTGAAACCATCAATACTTTAGGATTTTTAAACCGTATTCCCAAAAAAGATTTGCCACTATGGGGTGCATTAATTTTATTGGCTTTTGTGATTGTAATCATTCTAGCAAAATCCTACCTTCAACGAAGAGATATTGATAGACTTCAAAGGAGACTCTTGGTACGACAAGAAAAAATTGCACAATCAATTTCACAAGAGCAGAAAACCATGCAAGACAAAAAGATAAAATTTGAAAAAGAGGAGAGAAAATAGTATGCGATTTATCTTTGTAATTCTATTTGCACTTTTTGCAATACCATTAATTGCCGATTCCAAAAAAGAGAACTACGGTTCAATTGCAATAGGTCAATTTGATTCAAAAGCAGATACTTTGGAAGTAACTCAAAGAATTAAGAGCATTATTGATTTGGATAGTGATTTGAAGAAACTTCAAGAAAAGAAGAAGATTGAAATCTCACTCAAAGAGGTCTCTTCTAAATTGATAATGGAGCTTAAACCCTTTTATGATGAGCAGATTTTAGCCTTTGCTTATCTCAAAATTCATGAGTACTATCCCAAAGCATTTATTGTACGTTACGGTTATATCCAAATTGATGAAGCCAACAAAGCCCAAAAAGAAGCCAAAATTGCTAATGAGATGAAAGTTGCCATTGAAGAGCAAGTGGCAAAAATTCAATCAACAAAAATGCAACAAGAGCAATTTGATAGCAATCAAAAACTTTGGATAGCGTTGGGCGGATTGGGTATTTTTTCATTGCTGATTTTGCTTTGGTCTTTTTTTCAAAACAAAAGTATGCGAAAACTTCAAAAAGAGATGTATGCCAAACAGTTTAAACTCGAAGAGGATCAAAGCAAACTTCTATCCTCAGTAGGAGACAAAATCCACGATACTACCAAAGAGGTTATGCAAGAACGTGATAAGATTTTGGATGCTCCTATTACCAAAATATCCAAAAAATCATTCGATGAGAAGATACGAGACATTAAAAAAGCCGATACGATGCTCAAAGATACGACCAATGACCTTATTGAGTTTCTTAAAATCAAATCGGGCAATATTATGCTCAAAAGCGAACCCTTTGATATCAATGATGTCCTCAATGAAGTATCGGGTTTAATAGCTAATAAATTTAAAAACAAAAACAAACACCTTATTGATTTCATCTTCGATATTGGCATTGATGTTCCCAAAGCCATTGTGGGCGATGCTGGGCGTTTGAGCCAACTTTTAGCAAATCTGCTTGAAAACGCTTTCAAATTTACCTCAAGAGGCGAAGTCAAGCTCTCTATTACTACTGCCAAAATCCAAAACAAAAACGCTCTCTCTTTTAGTATCACGGATACGGGAATTGGTATCAAAAAAGATAAAATAGAAAAACTTTTTGATGCTTTTGATTACGATAGTGATACAAGCGATGATGCCAATCGAAGCACCAACAACTCATTGGGACTCTACATTACCAAAGAGCTTTTACGCCATATGGGGGGTGAGATAAATGCCCAAAGTCAGTTTGGCAAAGGTACCACTTTTACTTTCAAAATGCCTTATGAGGAGATGAGTAACTACAGAGGAGAAAAAACTATTTTGGCTATCTACAAGAAACTTCATGCGGTTGTAGTCAATAAAAAAGTGATGATTATTGATAAAAATTCCGACTCTTCATGGGCTATTCAAAATATGTTCAAGCTCTACCTTAATAATGTTTTGGTTCAATCTGCTGCTACAGTACGAGACAATGAAGCACTTATGGGCGAACAAGATATTTTAATCATTGATGAGCGTCTCTTTGATCGCAACAACATTCTCTTTTTGGAAAACATTAAAAATAAACACAATCTCAAAATCGTTGCACTTACATCCATGTCGGGTAGCTCCAACGAAGAAGATGATGATGAACTAAGAGGCAAAAAAGCCAATTTAGTTGATATCTATCTCTCACGTCCTCTCTCTCCCTCACGCATAGAAGAGGTGATTCGTTCAATCTATTGGAAAGAGCTTGAGAGCGTTGAAAACGCAGCACCACGAACTACTTTGGAGGTCTACAAAGAGGAGTTTGAAGAGACAGCCAGTATCGAACGCTCCAACTTCTCCGTCTTTATGAAATCCAAAGTTCTCATTGGCGAGCCCAACAAAATTAATCAAAGAGTTCTTTTGGGCATCCTAGAGGAGTCTGGTATTGAGTGTGAGGTTGCTGATAATGGTGAAGATGTTCTTCAAGAACTTAGCAAATATTACAATAACTTTAATCTAGTCATTCTCAATCTCAATTTGCCTATCATAGATGGGTATGTTGTGGCACGTAAAATTCGTGAGAACTCCCAATTTAGAGACTTGCCTATTCTGGGTATGAGCGGTTCACACATCCCTGAAGAGGTAGAACTTATGGTAGCAGAAGGAATGAATGCTCACCTCACTACACCTATGCGTATTGGCACACTCTATACTGCCTTTAGTAAATTTTTGGAGGCCGTTGATATTAATAAACTTCAAAAAGAGATTGTAGCGAAAAAATCAAAAGGTATTTTTGATACCGTTCCCAATATTTTGGATATTCAAGAGGGTGTATCAAGAGCCAATGACAATGAGGATATGTATGCCAAAGTCCTCAAAGAGTTTGTAGAGACCTATGGCAACAGCAACGAAACTTTCAGAAAACTAGTCGAACAAAAACGTTACGTACAAGCCAAAAGTTTGGCTATGGATATGAAAGGAATTTCACAAGCCATTGGAGCAAAAGATATGCATTTGATGCTTAACGAAATCCATCAGCTCTTTATGTACAACCGACAAGATCAATTGCCTAAATTTATGGAAAGATTCGATGAAGAGCTTAAGAAACTCTTGCTTAATATTGATGTATTCCAACGAAGTTTTTAAGGATATTGTGTGAAATACTTACTAAGTCAAATCGCTCACGTGCTTGATATTGCTTTTGAGGGCGATGATATTGCGATAGATTCTATCAACAATCTCGCCCACGCAACGCCTCGTAGTTTAAGCTTCATCAACGCCGATAGTTACATCCAAGATCTTAAACAAACGCAAGCGGGTGCTGTTTTGCTAGAGTCCAAATACCTGGAGTATGCACCCAAAAGTGCTATCAAGCTCATTACATCTGAACCTTATCTCAAACTTGCCTATGCTTCTAAGCTCTTTGCTCATACCATTTCAACGCGTAGCAATAGTCCCAAAATAGGGGAGGGGTGCGATATTGATACAAGTGTTAGATTGGGGCAAAACGTTACTATAGGTAACAATGTCACCATACTAGCCAACTCTTACATCGGTGATAATGTCGCAATAGGCAACAACACCTTAATCTATCCCAATGTATCCATCTACCACCATTGTCTTATTGGTTCAAATGTTATTATTCATAGCGGAAGCGTCATAGGTTCTGATGGTTACGGATTTTCCCACACCAAAAGTGGTGAGCATATCAAAATCTACCAAAACGGCAACACTGTTATTGAAGACGATGTAGAGATAGGGGCTAATTGCACTATTGATAGAGCGATATTTGATTCTACTATCATTTCACGAGGCTCTAAACTTGACAATTTGGTACATATTGCACACAACTGCATCATCGGAGAACACTCCTTATTGGCGGGGCAAGTGGGACTTGCAGGTAGTACCACAAGCGGTAGAAATCTTGTCATGGGAGGTCAAAGTGCTGCTTCGGGGCATTTACATATGGGAGATTTTACCACAATCGCTGGAAAAAGTGGTGTCACAAAATCACTTCAAGGTCATAACACTTACGCAGGTTTTCCTGCTATTGAACTTAAAATATGGAGAAAAATACAAGCCAAAATTACTCGATTGATCAAATAGGGCGATTGTGGCGTTTAAAATATTTACAATAGAATAGATATTATGTTAAGTAAAATATATTTAGAGCATTTAGATACGATTAAAAATAATATTAGGAGGCAAAATGAAAACCCTATCCATCGAAGTACCTGACGAGCAACTTGAAACCATCGTAGATTTTTTGAGACTCATACCTCAAATTACCGTTACCGTTACTCCATCCAACGCCAACATAGACCACGACGAAGCCGAACTAGAGCTTTATGGAACGCTTAGAAGATTAGGAGTCTCAAAGGGAGGATTAAGAGATAGGCAATATTATTGCAAATTATAAATTATAAAACAAAAATTAGGAGCAAAAATGCACGGGTTTTATCGTATTGCCAGTAGCGTCCCCAAAGTCACTCTAGCCAATCCTAGCCAAAATATTCAAGAGATTATTGCTATCATTCACGAAGAGTATCGCCATGGCACCTCCGTCGTACTCTTCCCAGAGCTTTGTATTACGGGCTACAGTGTGGGGGATTTATTTCTTAATCAAAACTTAATAGAAGCTCAAAACAAAGCCTTAGCACACCTATTGACATCTACCAAACAGATTCCTACAGTTGCCATTATCGGGATTGTGGTTGCTTTTGAGCATCGTCTCTACAACTGTGGAGCTGTAGTGCAAAACGGTCATATTGTAGGCGTTGTACCCAAAAGCTATTTGCCTAACAAAAATGAGTTTTATGAAAAACGCTACTTTCAATCGGGTATCAGTTTACACTCAAAAACCTTAAATCTATTGGGCAAAGAGATACCTTTTGGTGTCGATTTGCTCTTTTGCGATGGGGCGGATATGATTTTTGGGATTGAAATATGCGAAGATTTGTGGGCGATTTTACCCCCTAGCAACCAAATGGCAATCAATGGGGCCAATCTTATTTTTAATCTCTCGGCTAGTAATGAGCTTGTAGGCAAATCGCGCTATCGAACCCAACTCGTCTCTACTCAAAGTGCAAGACTCGTGTGTGCTTATGCCTATAGCTCGTGTGGGGTTGGAGAGTCCAGTAGCGATACACTCTTTGGTGGGGATGCAATGATAGGTGAATACGGCACAATTGTCGTCAAAAACAAGCGATTTGCCCTAGAGAGTAGCACCATTCGAGCCGATATTGATTTGGGCAAACTTATTTGGCTACGCCATCATCAATCCTACTTTGGCGATAGTATCCCCTCCCCTACTCGAGCGATTACTCTCAACAAAATGGCTACTATCGACGAGCTTCATCGTACCATTGAGAAACACCCCTTTGTTCCCTCCAATCCAGCCAAGCGTCAAGAGGTGTGCGAAGAGATTATTACTATTGTAGCCCATGGACTTATCAAACGCCTCCAACACACCCGTATCGCAAAAGCCGTGATAGGTATCTCTGGGGGGCTTGATTCGACGTTGGCACTTTTGGCTACCTATCGTGCTTTTGAGATTATGAGCAAAGATGCGAAAGATATTATTGCCATTACCATGCCAGGATTTGGCACGACAAACCGCACCCAATCCAACGCCGTAAAGCTTTGTGAAGCACTGGGTGTCACACTTCGCACTATTCCTATTGGCAATTTGGCTTTGGCAGAGTTTGAAGCGATAGGACACGACAAAGATACCTATGATGTCACCTATGAAAATGTCCAAGCACGGATACGAACGACTATCTTGATGAATATCGCCAACAAAGAGGGAGGTTTAGTGATAGGCACGGGAGATTTGAGTGAAATTGCTTTGGGGTGGAGTACCTACAATGGGGATCACATGAGCATGTATGGACTCAATAGCGGTATTCCCAAGACATTGATTAGCTATCTTGTGGAGTACTTTACCTACGATGAGCGCATCAAAGAGATTTTGGTTGATATTCTTGATACCCCAATCTCTCCCGAACTACTACCTCACAAAGACGATAGGATAGAACAAGAGACACAAACCATCATAGGACCCTATGAATTGCACGATTTTTTCCTCTACCACATGATAAAATACGGAGCAAAACCCTCAAAAATACTCTTTTTGGCTCACTATGCCTTCAAAGAGTACGACAAAGCGACAATCAAAAAGTGGCTTATTCTTTTTTTACAACGCTTTTTTACCCAACAGTTCAAACGCAACGCCATGCCCGATGGTATCAAAGTAGGAACGATTGCCCTAAGTCCTCGTGCCGATTGGAAAATGCCCAGCGATGCCTCTTGTCAGGCGTGGATAGAAGAGCTAGAGGGTTGATAAAATATTGACAAAAGGTACTTCATAAGGTACAATATTAAATATCAAAAAAGAATTTATTGTGCAACCCATATTG
>DYTG01000151.1 GCA_020726085.1 Sulfurovum sp. | reverse complement strand
ACAAAAGGAAACCCAAAACTAAATGTTACAACTAGATGATGTTCAACAAGCCAATAGACGAATTGAGGGGGTGGTACACAATACACCGCTCTCTTTTGCACCTATTCTTAGTCAAAAGAGTGGCTTTGAGGTCTTTTTAAAAAAAGAGAATCTCCAATTTACAGGAGCGTTTAAACTCCGAGGGGCGTTTAATGCCCTAGCTGCTTTGGTCGAATCCAAGGCAATTGAGGGGATTGTGGCTGCAAGTGCGGGAAATCATGCCCAAGGAGTAGCCTACTCCGCCAAACACTTTGGACTCAAAGCGACGATTGTAATGCCCGAAACGACACCGCTTACCAAAATACAAGGCGTAAGAGGCTGGGGAAGCGATGTGATTTTGCACGGGAGCAACTACGATGAGGCGTATAGCTATGCACTAGAGTATGCTGCTGCAAACGGTTTTGATTTCGTCCATCCCTTTGAAGATACAAACGTCATGGCGGGTCAAGGCACAATAGCTTTGGAGATTTTAGAAGCCCTTCCGCATCTTGATGCCATTGTAGTACCCGTTGGAGGAGGTGGGCTTATTTCGGGTATTGCGACGGTGATAAAAGCTATCAATCCTGCTATCAAAGTGATTGGCGTTGCCTCTGCGGGAGCGCCTGCGATGCAAAACTCCTTTGTGCAAAAAACGCCTATTGATTCGCTAAGTGTGCGTACTATCGCCGATGGTATTGCGGTACGGGATACTTCGCCTATTACTTTGGAGCATATTTTGCATCATGTCGATGAATTGGAGCTTGTCCAAGAAGAAGAGATTGCCTATGCGATACTCTTTTTGCTTGAAAAACAAAAGCTACTCGTAGAGGGTGCGGGTGCGGTGGGAGTCGCTGCGTTATTGTACAACAAAATCAAAATGCCCTCCAAAAGCCGTATTGCTATTGTACTAAGCGGTGGCAATATTGATGTCACCATGCTCTCGCTTATCATCGAAAAAGGACTGGTCAAATCAAGCCGAAAGCTCAAACTCCAAGTAACCCTCGTCGATAAACCTGGTTCACTTATGCACTTTACACAACTACTCAAAGAGGTGAGTGCCAACATTGTCCAAATCGGCTACGATAGAACTTCTACCGATTTGAAATTTGGAGATGCCAATGTATCGGTAGCGTTGGAGACCAAAGGCGTGGAGCATCAAGATGAGATTCGTGCCATTTTACACCAACACAAATTTAGCTTTATTGAGGAGCATTGATGATTAGTATTGATTTGGGTTCCAACTCCATTCGAGTCGCCAAATTTAATTGCACTACCAAAACCAAGGAGCGATTTTTTACTGAAGTGACCAAAATTGCTGATGGATTAGCACAAACAGG
Source organism: Sulfurovum sp. (assembly GCA_020726085.1). Taxonomy (GTDB): domain Bacteria; phylum Campylobacterota; class Campylobacteria; order Campylobacterales; family Sulfurovaceae; genus FS08-3. The sequence goes on along the minus strand of DYTG01000151.1, from coordinate 1,676 downwards.
CAAAATCAACGATGAAGCCATCAAGCGAACGATAGATGCAATTAACCACGCCAAAAGCATGATGGATTTTGAGGATACTATCCATGCCGTCACCACTGAAGCAGTACGAAAAGCGAGTAACTCTCAAGAGGTGATTGGGCGTATCAAAGCCGCTACGAGTATAGAGTTTGAGATTATCTCAGGTGATGACGAGGCCAAATATACTCTTTTGGCAGTAGAGGGGCGTATCGATATTTTGTACCCCGATGCAAAGGATAGCTTCGTGCTTGTCGATATTGGAGGAGGTTCAACGGAGCTTATTTTTAACTATCGCAACAAAGTATTTAGTCAAAGTTTTCCTATCGGGATTGTCACCATCTCTCAACGCTACGATGCCAATAGTGAACGTATCAAAAAGGAACTGCCCAAACTCATGCAAGAAATGCAAACCTTTTGCGATGAAATCTACACCCATCATGGCAAGGTGAATAAGTTTGTCGCTACAGCAGGTACGCCCACCACTATCGCTTCACTCAAACACAATCTTACCTATGCCACCTACGATGGAGCGGTTGTCGAGGGGACGTTGTTGCAAATGCGCGACCTTGATTTTCACCGTGATAAACTCATGGCAATGAGCAATAAGGAGCGTATTGAGGCGGTAGGAATAGGCAGACTTGAAGTTATCAATACGGGTGTGGCGATCTACAAAGAGCTTTTTAATATTGTAGGGATTGATGAGTCAATAGTCATTGATTATGGACTCGTTGAAGGTGTGGCGATCTATTATTGCAATAAAAATACTAAAGTATTATAAGGAGTCTATCATGGTAGTAGCAAGTCCCAAAGAGACCACCAGCATCAAGCTTGATAAGGAGATTAAAGAGGAAGCTAAGAAGGTTTTTCAATCGCTTGGTATGACGATGAGTGAACCCATTAATATCTTTTTGCATCAAGTTACCATGCACAAAGGACTACCTTTTGAGGTAAAAATTCCTAATCAAGAGACACAAAAAGCCATTGAAGAGGCAAGACAAGGCATCAATATGGAAGAGACCTCATTGGAAGAGATGATGATGGAGCATAAAAAGAGCAATGCTTAGCATTAAACGGCATAAAAGTTTTATCAAAGATCTAAGAAAAATCACTATGAGCGATAAGCACTTTGCCAAATATATTCTCTACCTTTCAAAATTGATTGAAGAACAGCCTTTGCCGTCTGAAGCACTAGACCACCCATTAAAAGGGGAGTATCAAGATTGTAGAGAGTTTCATATTAGTGGCGATCTGCTTGTAATTTATCTTATTGATAATAATAGACTCAACCTTATCCGTATCGGTTCACACTCCGAACTATTTGAATAAACCATAAAGAGAGCAAAAATGAACTACTTTAAAATAATAACTGACCTTACGCACTTAAAAAATTACCCCTACGTCATTGCGAACCCTTTAGGGTGAAGCAATCTAAGATTTATTTCTACTTTTTTAGAAAAAAGTAGGCAAAAAAGCGTCACCACTCGCCAATCGCTACGCATTCAATGTCGTTGCTTGTGACACAATTCAAAATAGATTGCTTCGTGCCTCGCAATGACCAACTCAAAGATGATTTGATAGGCAAAGTGCGTAATATCAGGTTTTGAGCAAGGCTTTAAGAATATTGGTGAGTCTGAGGTTGGCTTTTTTTGGGTTGATGG
>DYTG01000150.1 GCA_020726085.1 Sulfurovum sp. | reverse complement strand
CTTGGTTGAGTTCTTGCTCTTTGACTTGTAAATTTTGTACAGTTTGGTTAAGCTCTTGTTCTTTGAGATGCAAATTGTGTTGCGTTTGAGTTAATTCTTGCTCTTTGGTTTGTAAATTTTGTACAGTTTGGTTGAGTTCTTGCTCTTTGAGATGTAAATTGTGTGTTGTTTGGTTGAGTTCTTGCTCTTTGGCTTGTAAATTGTGTGTTGTTTGGTTGAGTTCTTGAATTTTGATTTGTAAATTGTGTTTGGCTACCTCTCCCTCGCTCAAAGAGTTTAGAATGCTAGAGTTATAAAAAAGTTTCTGATAGCTAAACAACCCTTCTCTTAAAACATCAAATACATTGTCAAGATTCTCAATATTAAAACTATCTTTTAGTGCCAAAACTTCTTTGACAATATGTGGAGTATTATTGGATAGATTCTCTATTGATATATTGTGATGTTTTAAACTGGGTTCCAAAAACGCTTCTATCTCTTTTTTATTTTGATTAAACTTATCCACAAAATCTAGGGCTAATTTTGAAGAAATAGTATCTACAACCTGTGAAGCATTGACTATAAGTTCATCAAAATTTACAAAAACCCTTTCAAATCCTCTGCTAAACTTCTCTGCCATCAAAAAGTGATACGCCCACAAAAGCATCCCTTTCTCAAGTGGCATAGCGTCTCGTTTCTTTAAAGAATTGGCTACCTCCAAGGGATTTCGATAGGGAAGAATGATTTTTATATCTATTCTTAGCTTCTTAAGTACCTTTTTATAAATAGGGAAAAGATAGGCAAGTCGTGGATCTTTGATAGCAAAAGTATTAGCGTATTTAAATTCCGATTTCAAAGCAATCTTTAATTCATTGAGTCCACTAATATTTTCGAGCTTCTCTTCATCGTAAAAGGTGTCATTCCATGAGCTGTTAATTTGTCCCAATAGTTTTTCATTTATTTTATAGAGTATATTGTTTTCAAAGTAACCTTTTTCATTGGCAAAGTTTGCCTCCATAAGTTCACTTCCCAAATAAACATCCAGCAAACTCAATACTCCCGTCAAAGCTGAAGTGCCACTTCGATGCATTCCCAAAACCAAAATACAAGTCTGTTTTTTATTATTCATTGTTATCCTGCAAAGTCAAAAATTCCTTAATTATACTACAAAAGTGCTAAAAAGTTTAAATTCCCAAGTCGTAAATTTGTACAATACCTATCAATTTATCGTTTTGCACCACGAGCAATGCATTGATTTTTTTTTCCTCCATCATCTGCCCTGCTTGATGCAAAGAGGCATCATGGGCAATGGTTTTGGGATTTTGGCTCATCAAATCTTTGGCTTGAAGTGCAAAAAAGTCCTCTTTTTGTCTCTCCATGGCTCTGCGAATATCCCCATCGGTAATAATGCCAACTATTTTTTCCTCATCGACAATTACACAAAGCCCAAATCCGCATTTTGATATGGTATGTACCACTTCAACAATACTCTCATGAGGCATAGCTAGTGGAAGGGGTTCTTTTTTGGCTTTGTCACCCACTTTGAGAAGCAATCGTCTCCCCAAACTCCCACCAGGGTGAAACTTAGCAAAGTCTCCCTCTAAAAATCCTCGTTTTTTCATCAGTGCTACCGCCATGGCATCGCCCATGACAAGCGTTGCTGTTGTAGAACTTGTAGGAGCCAATTGCAACGGACACGCCTCTTTTTGAACGGAGATGTTCAAAAAATAGTCGCTGTTTTGCACAAGCGTCGAGGCTCTATTGGCACTCATGGCAATGATTGTGTTTTTTTGATGTTTAAAAAAGGGGATAAGTTTGAGTATCTCATCGCTCTCGCCTGAATTGGAGATAAGTATCACAATATCCTCGCATCCTACCATCCCCAAATCCCCATGATAGGCTTCGGCAGGGTGCAAAAAAAAGCTACTTGTTCCCGTACTTGCCAAAGTTGCCGCTATCTTTTTACCAATGAGTCCCGATTTGCCAATGCCACACACCACCACTTTGCCCTTAGAACTCAAAATGCTCTCAATGGCGTGTGCAAAATCTTCACTGAGATTATCGCTAAGATGGGCTATCTCTTGGGCTTCAATCCTAAATACCTCATGTGCAATAGCTTCAAGATCCATCTACAGCACATCCCCAAAATGCACACGAAGTTTACGAAACACTACCGCTCCTACCACAAAAGTAAATGAAGCCATCATCAAAAAATAGGGTGTTAGATACCCCTTCTCCCAAAACCACACCTGAGCTATCAAACTATCTCTAAAACCCTCTACGATATAAAAAGCAGGATTGAGTTCAAAAATGTAGCGATACTCTTGGGGTACCAAATCAAGCGACCAAAAGATAGGAGTTGCCCAAAAGCCTATTTGTATCACTACGGTAATAAAATTGCCAATATCTTTAACAAAGACTCGAATAGCCGAAGTAAGCCACGTCAAGCCCAAAAGCAATACAATGGTGCAAAAAATATAATACAAAAGTTGTAGCCAATAGAGAGTAGGGGTGTAGCCATAGAGCAAAAAGACTACTAGCAACAATCCCACCAAAACCAGATGAATAATCATCTCCGAGCCAATCTGAACAAGCGGCAAAATACTCGTACGAAAGGCTACTTTTTTGACCAAAAAGGCGTTGGATACGACAGCATTGGTGCCACTTGAGAGTCCGCTAGAGAGAAAAAACCACGGTATCATCCCCGCTATTAGCCACAACACAAAGGGGGTATCACCCGTAACGGGACCTGTGCGAAATCCCACTTCAAAAACAAACCAAATCACCGACATAAAGACAACAGGCTGCACAAACGCCCAAAACAATCCCAAATAAGAACCCAAATAGCTCTTTTTAAATTCGTTTTTGATAAGTGCAATAATAAGCCTTTGATTGGCAAAGAGATGGAGTATAAATAGTTTAAATTCGTTTAAGTAATGCAATAAAGCTCCTTAATTTTGTAACAAAGATATTGTACTCAATCCAAAATTAAATTTAACTATTTTTGATAAAAATAGTAAATGTGTGAAAAATTTTATAGAGTTTTAGTTAAGTTTCGTTAAAAT
>DYTG01000031.1 GCA_020726085.1 Sulfurovum sp. | reverse complement strand
GATTGATGGGGAGTAACGATATAGATATTTTTGGCTTCATCTATAGCAAATTGTGCGTTGTTATCGACATTTTTGATTGTGTAGCGATGGGTTTGAGCGATTTGATTGGGGTCTTTGAGGGTGTATTGTTCAATGCTTAGCGTGGTGAAACTGGATATACTCTTGCAAAGAGGCTAAGGTATATCCTTCGAGCGAGACAATATCAACGCCTCTATCAATATCAATTTTGGTTTCAATATCTCCATCATTATCCAGCGATTGGAGCAGCATTCCTGGTTTGATTAACGCCTCATTGCCCACAAGTCCATTGGAAACATCCACAAAATCCGCCAAATAGATAGCTTGATGATCATAATACTCATCAATTGTCCCTATGACAAAGTTACCAATACCAAAGGTAACACTACCGTTACGGCACTGGGCCACCCCGTGCTTGAGTACTCCACCAATCTCAACAGACTCCGTAAGCGATTCCCGTACCCCGCCCCCACCGCAACCACTCAATGCAAAAAGCACAATAAAAACAGATAGAGCTTGAAAAAGTTTCATGGTGTATCCCAAAATAGTTTGATGGTAAATTATAGTTGATTGGGTCTTAGAGTTTTATGAACCAATCTATTGCGTTTTGCATGTTTTATTTAATGTTGGAATATCCATCTCCAAAAAGCCAATCTCTTCAATAATAGATTGGCGAAATCTATCAAGGGGGGAGCGGATAGAGTAGTATGCCCATCTTCCTCGTCGTTCGACTTTCAAAAATCTAGCCTCTTTAAGGATTTTAAGATGTCTTGAGACTCGTGACTGAATCATCTCAAAAGCATTTTCTATATCGCAGACACAAACCTCACCGTTGAGTGCGATGAAATTAAGAATCTTCACTCTTGTCGTGTCGTTAATAGCGCCTATGGTTTGTAAAAATATCTCCATCTCTTTTCTCTTTTTTGGTTTTAGGTAATACGCATGACCTCTTCAAGCGATGTTTTGCCCTCCAAAAATTTCAAAAGCCCATCTTGTTGCAAATCTCGGTAGCCCAAAGAGCGAATATCTTTGAAATCTTTGTTCTCATCAAAACACTTCATAAGCCTATCATCAAAAGGAACAATCTCCATAATAGGCACTCTCCCTTTGTATCCTCGATATTGACACACTTCGCACCCTACGGCTTTGCAAGGATTTAGAGGGGAGCTAATCTTATCTATAAGGGGTTTTAAATCATAGGCTTCTATCATCTCATCGCTTAGTTCTATGGGTTCTTTGCAGTGGTTACAGAGTTGTCTTACGAGTCGTTGCGCCATCAATCCAATAATGGAGGATTTGAGCAAATAGTACTCTACACCAATATCCATAAGACGACTAATCGCCCCCAAGGCGGAGTTGGTGTGAAGCGTGGAGAGTACGAGGTGACCCGTAAGGGCGGCTTGAATGGCAATTTGAGCCGTCTCGCCGTCTCGAATTTCACCTATCATAATAATATCGGGGTCTTGACGCAAAATAGAGCGAAGGGCTTTGGCAAAGGTGTAGTCGATAGAGGCTTTGACTTGAATCTGGCTCACTCCCTCAAGCTGATACTCCACGGGGTCTTCAACGGTGATGATTTTGGTAGCCTCATCGTGAATGTAGTTGAGACAGGCATAGAGCGTAGAGGTCTTACCGCTACCTGTGGGACCTGTGGTAAGCAATACACCGTTGGGGCGTTGAAGCAATGATTTAAGCCGTGTAATATTCTCTTCGTGAAGTCCTAGTTTGTCAATCTCTAGCGAAATGGACTCTTTGGAGAGAAGCCTAAGCACAAAACTCTCTCCAAAGGCTGTAGGCACACTAGAGGAGCGAATATCGATCTCTTCTCCTGCGATTTTGACCGTGATGCGTCCATCTTGCGGCAATCTGTTTTCGGCAATATTCATTTTGGAGATAAGCTTTAGTCGTGCTGTAACGGCTTGTTTGAGATGCATAGGAATCGTATCGACGGTTTTAAGCATCCCATCGAGTCGGTAGCGTACCTTCATCCCTTTGGCAAAGGATTCAAAGTGAATATCGGAAACCAATCGTTGCGAGGCTTTGGTAAAGATATTGTTGATAAGCTTTATTACGGGTGCTTCGGAGGCTAGCTCTTTGAGTTTATCAACCTCATCTTCAAAAATCTCTTGCGTCTCTTCTTCATCGCCCTCTTCATAAAGGGCTTTTACCTCTCGTAGCTCTTCGTGAGTAGCCAGTAGAAGTTTGGGTTTTTTTTGGCTGAGTTGATGAATAGTGGCAATGGCTTTGGATTGCAAAGGGTTGTGAAGGGCTAAAAAAATCTCCTCTCCCTCTTCGTAAATAGGGTAAATCTCATGCTCTACAAAAAAAGCGTGATTGATGGTATGGTTGATGGTGGGTTTATCGCTTTGGAAATCGCTGTAGAGTTGCAAATCGTACTGCTTTGCCAACGCCCAAAGAAGCGTCTCTTGTGAGATAACGCCAAGATTGAGCAGTACATTGCCCAAATTGCCACCGTAATCAATGATAATAGATTTGGCTTGAGCAATATCTTCAAGCGAACAACGCTTATCTTCTAAAAGGATGGTTTCAAGAGAGGGCTTTACTCCCATATAGAGATATCAGCCTTATCGTCTTCGCCTCCCACTTCGCCATCAGCCCCCAAAGAAACCAAATCGTAAGGGTTGCCCTCGCCTCCTGGGAACTTATAGATATAGGGTTTGTTCCACGAATCCCCCTTGATGGGTTTTTTGAGATAGGGACCATTCCAGCCCTCTATCTCACTGCTTTTTACCCAAAGCACAGCTAAACCCTCTTGAGTCGTAGGGTATCGCCCCACATCAAGATTAAACGAATCAAGCTGGGTAGAAACAATCTCCATTTGGGCTTGTGTCGTTTTGACTTTGGCATTATCAACCTTGCCAAAGAGTCTAGGTGCTACGATAGAAGAGAGCAGAGCAATAATGACAATAACAACCAAAAGTTCAATCAACGTAAAGGCTTTTTTGTTTTTTTTCATACAATCTATTCCTTGTTTGGGTAAAGCGAAATTATACACTAAGTTTTTAAATAAGTTTATTTGCACCTCACGGTTTAGCAATTCCAATTGAAAAACTTAAATCACCGATGCTGCACACTTTGCCTAGCATTTCATCTTTAGGCGAGTCATTACAGGACACGAAGCAATCCATAACGTTTGAGATTGCTTCACTTTGTTTGATGACGTAGGGATAATTTTTAAAGTGCGTAAGTTAGTGAATCACAATATTTTATCCTACCTACTTCGCCTCAAAAATTCCCAATGTTTTGTTTTTGGTGACGCTATCGCAAGTAAAAGCTTTGCCATTCATGGCGATATAGACTCCGCTATCAAGATGTTTCAATGCCCCCATCGCAAAGCCTAGATTAAACAAAGCATCGGAGTCTTTGAAACGATAAGGAACCATTGCTCCTACCAATACTACCGTTTTGTCTTGGATGCCTTGTGCGATAAATGAGGCACTCTCAACCATCGTATCGGTACCGTGAGTGATTAAAATTTTGTTGTGGGGTGAGGTTTGAATGGTGCTTAGTATCGCTTCTCTATCGCTATTGTCAAGTTCTAGTGAATCTTTGAGCATAAGCGTTGTGATGGAGTAGGTTTGGGTATCGAGACGTGCTTGAAGAAGCATCGCTTCAATATGCGTAAAGGAAGCAAAATCGACTTGACCGCTCAAAGGATTGTAGCGTTTGTCAATCGTACCTCCTGTAACGATAATGTGCATTAGCGTACCATCTCGAAGAATTTTTTAAAGATATAGGCACTCTCGTGGGGTCCTGGAGAGGCTTCGGGGTGGTGTTGAACCGAGAGAGTGGGCGAATTGTTGTACGCCAATCCTTCAATCGTACCATCAAAAAGATTGGTATGCGTCACGCGTGCGACTTGCGTAATCGTTTGAGGCACGTTGTAGTTGTGATTTTGAGCGGTAATCTCTACCATGCCCTCCTCGTTTTTGATAGGATGATTGCCCCCGTGGTGTCCAAATTTGAGCTTATAGGTATCGTAACCGTGTGCGATAGAGAGCAATTGATGTCCCAAACAGATACCAAATAGAGGTATTTTAGCTTCAATAAAGCGTTTGATTTTGGCTTGTTCTGCTTTTAAAATCAGCGGATCTCCTGGGCCATTGGAGAGAAAAACGCCTCCAATTTCACCTGCATGATACCTTGCAATGACACTATCGGCTTCGACGCTATTGGGGACTACTTCCACCTCCATACCTGCGTGGGTAAGTTCATTGAGTATGTTGCGTTTGATACCAAAATCAAGAGCGATAATCTTTTTGGTGGTTTGGGGCTTTTTGTATGCATAGGCAACCGTATCGTAGGTAGCACTGGAGTGAATGTAGCTCTCTTTGGTGCTAACTTGCTCGATGTAATTGATATCTTCAATGCGTGGTGAAGCCTCAAGGATTTTTTTAAGCTCCTCTTTGTCGCTTATGTCTGTGGAGGCTACCATCATCATCGCTCCCTCATCGCGAATCATTTTAGTAAGGTAGCGTGTATCAATATCACAAATACCTATCACGCCATAACGCACTAACAACGCTTCCAGACTCTCTTGGGAGCGAAAATTGGAGGGTCTAGCTTGATAAGAGCGTACAATAATGCCTTTGCAATAAGCACCTTTACTCTCCATATCTTGCTCATTGCACCCCACATTGCCAATTTCGGGCATTGTAAAGGTGACAAACTGCCCTGCGTAGCTGGGGTCTGTGACAATCTCTTGGTAACCACTCAAAGAGGTATTAAAGACAATCTCGCCCACGCTTGTACCTTGTGCGCCAAAACTCTTTGCCTCTAAAAAGACCCCATTTTCTAAATATATTGAAACTTTTTGCATCTCTTCTCCATAATATATGGTGCAATGCATTGCACCCTACAAAATGCTTAGCACTTAGCACTTAGCACTTTTTTATAACATACCTCGTTTTTTGAGCTCTTCTTCGTAGAGTCGCTCGTAGATGAGTTCATACTCTTGCGTACCTGGTATAATCTCTCTTTTCATCGTTTTAATCTTCTTATAGACAGTATCGTCAATCTTCTCAAAGGCATTAGCAAAATCTTTGAAACCTTTGAAGATGACATTTTTGACTTGATTTTCATTGACATCGTATTCAAGGAGATACTCTTCGTAGAGTTCATCCAAGATTTTATGCGAAAGGTCGTTGTATCTATCATCATAGTTCATAATCACGCCGTATTGGGGTGCTAGTTTCTTTTTGATCATAAAAAAGAGTTGGCGTTCGTTGGCGTGTTGAAACTCTATCTCATCATCGTTTTCATCCAATATCTTTTTGACGCTATCATCTAGGGCTCTTTCGCTTTTGAGGTTCTCATCAATGATGGCTTTTATCGCACCCACAACCGCCTCTTTGCCCTTTGGCATACGCACAAATGGGGCATTTGCCAAATCTATACCTATTTTTGTAGCGACGTATCGTGTCTGGTTCTCTTTTAATCTCATAGGTACTCCTTATCGTAAAATGGTATCTTCACGCTGAGGCGAGGTAGAGATGATATTAATCTTTGCCCCAACTATCTCCTCTAGTGCATGAATGTAATCTTGTGCGTTTTGAGGAAGTTTGTCAAAATGTTGGATACCTTCGCATCTATCCCAACCCGCAAAGCTTCGGTACTGTGGCTCTACACCCTCAAGGTCGTAGGGGACATAATCCAACACTTTGCCATCTTTGTGATAGGCTACACACACTTTGACTTCGCTAAATCCATCCAACACATCAAGTTTCATCAGTGCAATTTGGTTAGCACCATTGATACGCAACGCATGACGCATCGCCACAGCATCAAACCAACCGCATCGTCTGGGTCGCCCTGTAGTTGTACCAAACTCATGCCCTTTGGTACGCAAAAGCTCCCCTTGTTCACCCAAATCTTCACTGGGGAAAGGACCATTGCCCACACGAGTACAGTAGGCTTTGGCAATGCCTGTGATTTCGCCTATATCTTTGGGGTTTATTCCTAGCCCGATACACGCCCCTGCACTTACCGTAGAGGAGCTTGTCACATAGGGATAAGTTCCGTGGTCGATATCAAGCATTGTGCCTTGCGCTCCCTCAAGGAGTACCTTTTTGCCACCATCAAGCACCTCCCAAAGCAACAGCGTCGTATCGACGATAAAAGGAGACAATGCTTTTTTAAATTCGCTCAACTCATCCAAAAGTTGCTCTTGGTTAGGAAACTCTATCTCCATTGCTTCAAAAACCGCTCGATTGGTTTCAAAATACTCCATAATTTTGAGCGTCAATTTTGCAGGTGCCAAAAGCTCACCCACTCGATGTCCCACACGTGCCACTTTATCACCATAAGCGGGTCCTATTCCTTTGCCTGTCGTACCAATGGCTTTTTTGCCTTTGAGTCGCTCACGTGCTTGATCCATCAAAGCATGGTAGGGCAAAAGCAAGTGGGCTTTATCGGAGATAAAAAGTCTTCCTTCAAGTGCTTTAAACTGCTCCATCTCTTTGATAAAATCTTTGGGCGAAAGCACTACGCCATTGCCTACTATATTTTTGGCGTTGGGGTTGAGAATGCCTGAGGGCATAACGTGAAGGGCGTATTTTTTATCCCCTACTACGATGGTATGACCTGCGTTGTGTCCCCCTGCGAAACGACACACATAATCATACTTTTGTGCCATGTGATCGACTATTTTCCCTTTTCCCTCATCGCCCCATTGCAATCCGACGATTAAATCTGCTTGATTACTCATTTTTGCCCTTCTCTCTTTTTATTATACTCTCAATGCATCGGTCTGTATAGATGGTAAAACCCGATGCTTTGCAATCACCTATGCGGTAGGTTCCCCCTTGTGCCAATAGTGTATTGTCTTCAAAAACCCTAAAGGTGAGTGAATCGTAATAACGCATATTAGCATAATAAAGCGGTGAAATAACGATGTTTTTGTAGTGAATTTTGCGTGAAACGTCATAAATTTTAGTTAGTTCATTAGCAATATCACTGGGTATATCCTCTGTATCTTTGAGATCTTCTACACGGTGGATATTGACCAATTTAATCACCCACGCAATATCAAGTTCGAGTATCTTCTCCATATTCATCGATTTGAGTATCTCATAATCAATCCCGTACTCGTCGTGAAGTATTTTGGGAATTTTGATATTGGCAATTTGCAATACGGGTTGCATTGCAAACTTCTCTAACATATCCATCGCGTTACCGATAGACTCCTCAAAACTGCCATCAATCACCTCTGCTCCGATTTGATAACGCTCTTTGGTAGGAAAACTAAGGGTGGGTTGAATATAGTACCACTTCTTATGGTTTACACTTCGTCCGATACGTTTGGTCACGATACGCACCAAATCGGCTGTAATATCGGCTCTTAGAGTCACTTCATGGTTATTTTCATCATTAACACGCACCAAACAACGCTTGTCATCAAAACTGTCGTGTTGGTGATAAGAAAAGCAAGGTATCACTATCTCTTCGTATCCCAGTGCTTCAAAATTTTCACTGGCTTGATGCTCCAAAGTACGCTTAAGTTTGGCACTTTTTCCAAAATAGAGTCGGCTACCTGTTGGAATTTCGTGTTCAAATATCATTCATTCTCTTTGTAATAGATTTCATTAAAGACTCTATTGGCACTACCATCATAGACTCGCCTCCCCAAATCGCTCAGTGCCAACTCAACAGCATTGACCACCCATGCCGATTCGTAAGCGGGAATGAGTCCCATTTGATTGATTCTAAATATCTTATCTTTGAGGTGATCTTGCCCTCCTGCGATATTAACACCGTATTTACTTTTGAGAAGCTTAATAATAGCGTTGGCATTTTCATCCATCACGGTACTCATCGAAAGAGCAGGAGTGGTTGGGTAAATCGTGAGTCCAATGGCTTGGAGTGCGGCTTGTGTGGCTTTGGCACGTTTGGCACTGTTGGCGTAAAAGCTATCCAAACCTCCTGCTTTTTCAATCTCTCCAAACATTGCATTAAGCCCCACAATCAAAGTAGTCGCTGGAGTATAAGCGGTAGTATTTTGACGTTGGTTTTTAAGCTCTACGGCAAGATTGAAGTAGTAATCAACCCCTTTGTCAATTTTGGCAATCGCCTCATGGCTTAATCCCATCATCGCTAGACCAGGAGGAAGCATAAAAGCCTTTTGAGAACCTGTAATAAGGACATCCATATGCGTAGTATCGATAGGTTCGACTCCTACAGCGGTAATCCCATCGGCTACTATCATAATATTGGGATTGATTTGCTTTGCCAAAGATGCTAAGGCTTCAACGGGGTGTCTTAAGCCTCCTGCACTCTCGCTTACTTGCATAAAAATCGCATCAATATCAGGATGCGTTTGAAGCACTTCTTTGACATCATCAAGCTTTACGGGTGTATCCCACTCGTATTTAAGCTCAACTTTAGGGATATTCAAAGCATCGGCTATCTTGGAAAAACGCTCACCAAACTTTCCTGCATTAATAGTAAGTGCTTTGCTTTTGCATAGGTGCAGCATCGCACTTTGCATCGCTCCCGTACCCGAACTTGCCAACATAATCGCTTCGGGCATATTGAAGAGTTTTATTAAATTCTCTCTAGCCTCTTTAAAAATCGCTTCAAATTCAGGCGTTCGATGGTGGAGTGTAGCCGTAGCCATTGCTTGACGAACGCTCTCAAGTACAGGGGTAGGACCTGGGGTAAAAAGTAGCATAGTATCCTCTTTTTGCATAAAATTGCACACACTTGCGGGGTGCATAGTTATAGAGATTATACCCAAAAAGTGTTTAGATGGTGGTGAAACGAATGGGGGAATTTGGTGGAGATGCTCCACCTTCTTTTATTTTTGAGAGACAAGATAGAGGGCAATGGCTTGAAGCATTGGGCCTTGTAGCTCTCCACAAAGTTTGTTTTGTTCGATATAGGCTTTGGCATCGGCTATAGAATCAAATTTTTGAGTGGTTGATTTGCAAAACTTCGCATAAGCTTGTTTGCCCTTCTTTGCCATCATGATGCGTTTTTGTTCTATCATGGCGTTGGTTTTTGCTACGCCATCGGTTGCGATTTTAAAAGCCTCTTCAAAGCTTTTTAGCTCACCGCCAAACTCTTTGGCAAAAGCCTCTGCGGCCTCTTTGCTACCAAAAGCGTACTTGCTTACCATCGACATCGTCCCTTGTTTGCTTGAACCTACGACATAAAAAGCCTTAGTGGCATCTATAAATTGAAGCGTTGTGACATCAACGACTTTCATGTTGCTAAGTTCATTGGGGCGTTTGGCGTTATCGTCGGCTAGACAATGGATAGAGCAATATTGTTTGGTGTGCCCTTTGTGCGTAGCGGCGTGGTTGGTTTTGTAAAACATCGGCAAAGTCATACCGCACAAGGGACAATAGAGCTTGTTTGCACCCTCTTGCAAGAGCGTTGCTTGGGCAGGATTGACGCTTTGAAACATCTCCACATTTCCCTTTTTTGTCTCCATCTTCTCGCCCGATGGGTCCCCCATAGCCAAAAGCACAACGGTTGAAGCAATTATGAAACTCAAAAACTTTTTCATCTTTTCTCCTAAAATTAATTTTACAAAATTTTACCCAATCATCGCTTGATACCCACTATATTTTGCCCATCTTTATGAATGTAGTCAAGCCTCAATTGGTGTAAATCCAAAATATTTTTGACGATGTAAAGCCCCAACCCCAGTCCGTTGCTTTTGGTGCGAAAGGGTACAAAGTAGTGTTCCAAACTCTCTTCGAGTGCTTTGCCTTGATTAATCACTGCCAACCCCTTGTCGACAACAACGCTCACTTGTTTATCGGGACTGTATTTCATTCCATTATCAATAAGGTTTTTGATAGCCAGTGAGAAGAGTTCAAAATCGCAATCGACAAGATAGTCGTTGATAAGTTCAAGATGGATATGTTTGGCGGGATTTTCCATCATAAGCATATCGATACTAGCATCAAGAATATCGCTCATTTTGTAGGTTTTAAAGACAAGTTCAAAGCTTTTGGATTCGATTTTTTCGATTTTGGCAAACTCATCAATGAGCAAATTTAACCGCTCAAAGATAGAGTGAAGACGCTGTTTGTGCTTGTCGTTATCGATCATTTCGCTTACAAGTCGCCCTTTTCCAATAGGGGTTTTGAGTTCATGCATGATAGCACGAAGCAAGAGTTGGCGAGAGTGTTTAAGCTCTCTAATCTTTTTGACAGCGTTATCAAACTCATTGGCGACTTGGGCAATCTCATCTTTTTTGTCGCTGCGGCAATCGATATCCAAATTGCCTTGTGAAAAGGTCTTGATTTGATTTTTGAGTCTGTGCAAGGGGCGAAGACTGCGAATAATCATAATGTACAAAATCAACAAAAAAAAGAGAAGGAAAAAGGAGATAATAATGACATTTTTGGGGGCTTTGGATTGATTCATACTCTCAAAGATAAAAATCGTATGATAGCTTTTAATGAAGAGAAATCGGCGTTCATGGTATTTGAAGATACTAAAGCTTTTGTCTTTTTCTTTTTTGCTTAGTGTGTTAAATATTTCAAGTTTTTCCTCTTTGCTGTCCATTAAACGAAAGTTTTGCGACTCCAAAAAAGCAAAATCAATCGTATTGGTACGCACAAAGTAATCAAAAGCAAAACGAATGGATGCCATTTCTTGCACAATCATGCTGTGGCGTTCAAATTTAATATGTGTAGCAAAAAGAACGTAGAAGAGCAACCCGAGCAAAACGATTGAGACGGCAAAAATCATCGTAATCTTTGCTCTAATGGTTGTAAAGCTCATCATACCAGCTTGTACCCCACTCCACGCACGGCTTGGATCAAGGAGGGATCGCTGAGTTTACCTCGAATTTTGCTAATAATAACGTCTAAGCTTTTGCCTTTAATATCGCTCATGGTTGAAGAGGAGTTGATGATTTGCTCTCTTGATTGAGCAATGCCCCGATTTTTGATAAGCAAATAAAGCACCTCAAACTCTGCGGGAGTCAAAACGAGTGCATTGCCTTGATGATAAATCGTATCGACTTTGATTTCAAATTCATTGATTTCATTTTTGTTTTCGACTTTGTTGTAGCGTCGAAGCACCGATTGGATACGTGCATACATCTCTTTAGGGTCGTAAGGTTTGGGGAGGTAGTCATCAGCTCCTAGTTCCAAAGCGGTAATTTTGTCGCCAATGTCGCTACGAGCCGAAGAGATGATGATAGGAATATCGTATTTGCGGACAATCTCTTCACACGCCTCCAATCCATCCATCCCTGGTAGCGTGAGATCAAGTATCACCAAATCAAACTTTTTTACTCCCGCCGAAAGTCCCAAATAGGCATCTTCATAGTTGGTAATTTTAATATCGTAGCGTTCCAAATACTCCGCCAATAGCTCTGCAAATTCACTATCGTCTTCTATCATCAATATATTAATCATGGGGATTCCTTCTCGAACTCGTAGAGACATTATCCATCAAAAAGTTAAACGGAGTATTAATTACCCCACCCTCACCACCTCCACCTCAAACCCATCGCTTACTATCACATAAGCTTTGAGATTTTCAAGCTCTTTTATATCATCAAGCTCCAAATACCCTTTGACTTGTTCGATGCCCTCTTTTATTTTGAGAGCTTTCTCTTGTGGTTGGGATTTTTTGTAGTACTTTATCTCTAGTAAAAACTGAAAGTTCACCTTAAAAGGGCTTCGTTCAAGGAGCATAATGTCGGGATATTTGCGACTATACGCCTGTTCGCTTTTGACAAAATACAAATCACTAAGATTAAGCAGTGTGAGCAAAATCACCTGCACGTGCTTCTCATCAAGCTTTAAAAAGTCTCTATTAGCTAAGACCTGCAAAGCGTTTTTGTACTCATCCATTAGGAGCGTTATATCGTTGGAGAATGCCAACTCATACAAAGCATCTTCTAGTCTATTGGTATCAATTTTGACATTCCCTCGTTTCTCTAGCTCTACCTTGAAATATTCAAAATAGAGCTTATGAATCACATAGTTGGGGATACAAAACTTGACTCTTGAAGCATGAGAAGCTTTTTGGGTGATAAATCCCATGTAATAGAGGAGATTAACGAAGTCATTGACCACAAAATCCCTATCAAAATCAAATCTATCGATGAGCTTTGCAATGATTTCATTGTCTTGGATAAGGCTATCTAGGACTTTGAAATTCTCCTCTTTGTTGCCTATCTTAAAGAGTCGCATGATTTTGCCATAGTCACTAGCGATATTGGCATCGAGCATATTTTGGGGATAGTTACACCGTTTGTAGTCAAATTCATTTATAAAATAGAGCAACATATTGGGGTTAAATATCGTCTCTTCGGCTTGGGTATTAAACTTATAGCCGTTATACCATTTGGTGACTTTGCTTAAGACTTTTTTTTGGGTTATATCGCACACATCAAAAATGCGTTGGAGAATGCTTAATGTCTCCTCTTTGGTAAATCCTAGCATACTGTTGTACCTCTCCTCGGTACTCATATCATCCCCGATATTAAACCCACTTGTCATACTATCCATAGTAATTGGTGTAACACCCGTGATAAAGGCTCTATCCACCACACCCGTTTGGGTTTCAGCCTTGATGGTCTCATAGAAACTCCGCACAAATCCCCCTTTGCCTACTATTTTTTTAAACAACTCCAAATCTTCGGCTAAGATAGAGTTGGCAAAGTGGTCGTATTCGTCGATGAGAAGGTAGATTTTTGAGCCTTTGATAATAGAAAAAAATGTTTTCATCATATCTTCAGGGCTATCTATCGATTCAATCTCCTCTCTATATTCCCTATACCCATACTTATCCAAAAAATTCAAAAGGGTTATTTGAACATTGGTTAAAAATCCTCGATAAATTGTCTCTCTATCTTCGGTCTCAATGCGACTAAACTCAAAAAACAAAATCTTGTAGCTATTTTTTTGGGCTGTTGGGTTTTGTCCCACTATCAAATGACCAAAGAGAGTATCAAAATTTTCACTTTCTTGCTCATCGTAATAGTATTGAAGTGTCGAAAGAAGTAGCGATTTACCAAACCGTCTGGGGCGAAGCATGACTAGATAACGGCTATCCTCTTCCATGGTTTGGATAAAATCGGTTTTATCCATATAGAGATAGTCCTCTTGTATTAAAATTTTGAAGTTGCTAATGCCATAAGGTATCTTTTTCATCTTGACTCTTTTGCGTAGTATTTGGTTCATTATACACTATTGTATTTGAAAAATCCTAAGAGTCTATGTGCAAGCCTCAAAATCGTTGGTGACGTAGATTAGCTCATTACTGTTTTGGGCAATGTACTCTGTATCTTCTATCGCCTCATCGGTTGCAGCAAAAAGGATTTTGTCGTGGCGTTGGAGTTTGATATCTAATGGGGGCATAAAGTGAAGCTTCTTGCCTCTTTGCAAAAGCAGCGGGACAATAGCGTTTTGTTGGTCTCGATTGTCTCTTTTGAGAGTAAGGTGCTTTAAGAGTATCACTTGTGATTCATCAAGAGCCAAAGAGAGTGCATACGCCTCCTCTTGATTAACTGCCAATTCGTACATAACGGGCTTTTCGCCGATAGTTTCAAGAAGCTTGGTAATGAGATTGGCAGAAAACTCTTCGATTTGAGATTTCAAAAGATAGAAAAATTTGTCCGAGAGGGGATTGACTAACGCATTGATGGTTTTGTGTATCAAAATCCGTGAGGGCATAAAAATATAATCGATGTGCGAATGTCTAAAAATAGAGTAGTTTTCAAGCTCATTCTCTCTAGCTACTGTGATAATGTTGGGGTTGAGTTTTTTGGCTGTTGAGAGGAGCGAGAGATTGGTAATGTCGTTGTTGGTTCCTGCTATAATGACACTTGCTTCGTAAATGCCTTGCTCTATCAAAATATCTTTATCGTCAGCATCGGCAATTACGATTCCTTTTCGATTGAATTTGGAGACTTTTTTGGGATCGACTTCAATGAAACGTGCATCGATTTGATTTTTTTGGAGTACTTTGTGTATCTCTTTTCCCATACGTCCGTATCCACACACGATGTATTTGCCTCTTGAGAGCTTCAAAGGCTGTTGTTTGAGGGTATCAAGATTAAATATCCATTTGGCGAGTTGATAGGTCGAGGGGGAGTTGAGACTCAAATCGATTTGGTTTGAGATGATATTAAAAGGATTTTCGATAATCTCAACGCCTACATCCATAAGATTTTCTGTGAGATTTTCAGTCGTCGATTTGATAGCAAGAGGGACTTTGGAGTTGATAAATTTGGCCATAATGGCAACGTGTAGATTGAGACTATCATCTTTGAAAAGAGCTACCAAACCTTTGCAATATCTTGATTTGATACCCGAAAGTTCTATGGTCGAAAGACTCGTAATATCAGCTTGTAAGACAGGCACTACAGGGGTGTAACCCTCCATGCGTAGTTCGCTTACTTTTTCATCATTTTTTTCTATTACAACGACTCGAAACCCTTTGTGGAGTGATTTCTCGATAATCTTTTTGGTGGTGGCGTTGTAGCCTAAGATAATAAAAAAATCTTCATTGAGCGCTTTAACCTGTTTGATAAATCTATTTTTTGCAAGTTCTTTGATGAGCATCTTGTCTTGAACAAGCGATACGAGTGTACCGATACTGTAAAACCACCCCGTGACGGTGAAGTAGATAAGCATCGAGACCCAAATACGCTGTTCATAGTTGAATGCGTAGGGAGTCTCTCCAAATCCAATCGTCGTCGCCGTATAAGAGATAAAGTAAAAAGCATCAAAGATACTCATTTGATAGGGCTTACCGTCGCTTGTAACGCCTTCAATCAAAATCAAACCCATTATCGCCAATGAATAGGCAAAAATAAGTACCAAAAAAGGTGCTCTCATCTTTTGCAAGATAAGAAACAAAGAGTTGTTATTCATCTTTGTTACCTTTTGGATTTGATGGTATCGCCTATGTATAAAATAACCGAAGTGATATTGGCAAGTAGTGCACCCCCCGAAAGCGAGATAATAACTCCCGTCATTCCCACATCCAAAGAGTCGGTATGAGCCGCTATCGTCCAAATCGTTGCAGCAGCGATGAGTTGGATATCTGCTACGAGTGAAGTAGCCAAAAGTACCGATCCCATTTGGGTTCTATCTCCAAGCTTTAGCGTTGTAGCAATCAAATTGACGACAATAGTCGCAAAGAGTTCATATTTGTTGTGGTGTATCATCGAATCCATACCGCCGTAAAAAAAGCCAAAATTAAGCGTCATCGCCAACATAATAAAAAATCCTGCTCGTACTTTTTCCAAATTCATTTTACTATCCTTAGCATAAAAATATCTATGGTAAATTTAACCGTTGAGCATAATTTTACAATTTTTTGACTTATTTTTTCTCATTTGCCACTTTTTTTGTTGAAAAAATAAGCTCTTGTTGAGGTTTGGGGCTATTGGAGGGCTATCAAATAGCAATAGGAAGCTTGATACCATAATTTTGACGAATGGAAATTGTACGGTTTTTTATAGCTTAAGTGAGTCTCATTACTTCAAAGTGTTCAAGTATTGCTTTGATGCTGTTTTTATCTTGTTGGGTAAGCTTGAGATAGAAGAGTAGTTCAATTTCTGTAACGATAGAGACTACATAGTGAGCTTTGGGCAAGATAAGCTTATCGTTTAAAGCGTAAATATTGGTATCTAAACGATAAACTCTTAGTAATTTATTGTTGTATTATA
>DYTG01000149.1 GCA_020726085.1 Sulfurovum sp. | reverse complement strand
TTTAGGCAAGATTTTTTTGTCTAAGGTGTTATAATAAGTTTGTGACTTTTAATAGATATGGCTAGTTATAGCTCATCTGAGGTAGTAAGCTCCAATAGGGCGCTACGAAACTAGAGCTTCGTAACGAGTAACAAATATCATCTATTTGGTGTACTTTTGTTTGGGATATTTTAGAGGTTGAGAGAGTTGAACTTCTGTAATACTTCATCATCGTTTGGCAGTGTCAAACCTACAAGAGCAAAGTACACCTTGTGGCACACAATCGCTTCGATTTATGTTCTGATTTGATAGGATAAAATTTTAGTATTAAAACGTAACCAAACTGTTTTATAATATGTTGATAAAATTTTTTGAGGTGTTGAGATATGAAAAAACTTTACATTATTCGTCATGCTAAATCGAGTTGGAAGGATCTTGTTCTTAGTGATTTTAATCGTCCGCTTAATAGGCGTGGGAAAAGTAATGCACTGTTTATGGGAGAGCTTTTGGCTCAAAAGGGAATCAAGCCCGATATTATCATCTCTTCACCTGCCAAAAGAGCCTTAGAGACCTCAAACACTATTGCCAAAGCATTAGACTACTCTATCCAAAGAATTGTCTATAAAATGGAGATTTACGAAGCCTCTGTGAGCGCATTGTTTGATATTATCGTTTCGATCGATAATCAAGACCAATCACTCTTTTTAATCGGACACAACCCCTCGCTTAACCTACTGCTTGAACGATTAGTACCCAGAAACACCATTGAAAACATTGTAACGGCGGGTATTGTCGAGCTTGAGCTTAATATCTCAAAATGGAGAGATATTTCACCTCGCACCACCCGTCTAGTCTCTTTTGAGTATCCCAAAAAACATTTGGAGATCTATACGCAAGTGGCTTAGACTCCTTGCGTGGTGTCAAAGACTCGGATATGGAGTCTATCGCTGTATCGAAATCCATGATCAATGCAAAACTCAAAGACTGCCTTGTCGTTTTGCTCCAATACCTCACGATTTTCGCCAATAGGCATGATGTAAATTTCTCTATCGTTGTAACTGCTTGTAATCTCTTTGATTTCATCCATAGCACTACTTTGAACCAATGCTTTGTCGATAGTAAATTTAAAAAAACTCTCATGCGATGAAGCGATAATATTGGCAATGGCTTCGGGTTTGATACGTTTGTGTTTGGGCTCGTCGCTATTGGAGAGCTTGATAGAGAGTGCAAAGATACATTGGCGGTACTTTGGGTATTTGTCAAAGTCTATCATAATAGTAGCGTTGGTTTCAAACGTGACCGCAATGCCTCTATCCACCAAAAACGAAACAATGTGATAGAAGTTGATATTTTGATAATAGAGCAACGGCTCACCGCCTGTAATGACCACATGCGGATCATACCCAATAGCCCCAAATTGCAACGCAAGATGGTCGATAATGGATTGCGCATTATCAACTTTTTGCCATTGTTGTACAAAAGCCCTATCAACCGCAAAATAGGTATCGCACCCGAGTTTATTCTCTTCATTGACTCGATACTTTGCACCAAAACCTGCACACGAGAGGTTACAAGCCCCTGTACGAATGAAATAGGAGGGTGCTCCTGCGTATTTGCCTTCTCCTTGAATGGAGAAAAACTCTTCAACGATATAAAACATCATCCCCCCGTTTGATAAAAAGCTCGTGAAGAAGATTGCGTCGTATCGCTACTTTGACTCTCACTCCATCGATTCTCTTTAGGTTTATCTTTTAAGATGGTAGCCAACACCGCTGCGGCTCCCTCAATATCCCCATTTTTAACACACTGAGCAATGCTAAGTGCCTCATCAAAGTAGAGACAAGGGATTAAAAATCCTTCAGCACTGAGTCGAATACGGTTGCAGCTTTCGCAAAAGTCATGTTTGTGAGGATCAATAAGTCCAAATTGTGTACCATCATTGAGACGATAGGCAAATGATGGAGAGCTGCCGCTTCGCCCGATTTTGTGGATTTCGTATTTGCTTTTGATAACTTCCAAAATTTCACGCCCGTGCATTCCAACAATTTCGCTTGAGGCATGGTCATTTTCCATGTATTCAATAAAACGCACCTCAATACCTTTGGCTTTGGCGTATTCCAAAATATCAATAATTTCATGGTCGTTTATGCCCTTGAGAGGAACCATATTGATTTTGACCCAAAATCCTACTTCTAAGGCTTTATCAATGCCTTCAAGTACGGCACTCAAGACATCTTTTTGAGCGATACGGTGAGCGGTTTGAGAATTGAGCGAATCAAGTGAGATATTGATGCGCTTAAGCCCTGCCTCTTTGAGCTGCAAAGCACATTGTGGGAGCAAAAATCCATTAGTCGTCAAGGCCAAATCAATGTCTTGATTGTAGTTGTAAATCATGGCGATAAATTTATCCAAATCCTCACGAAGTAACGGTTCACCGCCTGTGATGCGTATCTTTTTTATTCCGCTATCAATGGCTACCTTGATAAACAAAAAAAGCTCTTCAAAGCTCAACAAATTCTCTTTTGGAACCCATGAAAAGGGCTTTTGGGGCATACAGTATTGACAGCGAAAATTGCATCGTTCCGTCACGGAGACCCTTAAGTAGTCCACCACACGTCCGTGTCCATCTATTAACATTTACTTATCCATTTAGGTTTTTTCATAGAGTATCCAAAAGTATCTAAAGGGTAGATAATGGTAGGCTTTTTTTCCCTATTCTCAATGAGGAGAATGAGAGCAAGGGAAGTTGATGCCGTTGTATTTTAAAATAACTGGAGTTCTATTGCTTTTTGATGAGCGTCAATCCCACGCTTCCCCATGCCGTTATGCCGCCTCGATACCATTTGATTTTGCGAGGCGGATAACCTATCTCCAAAAGTGTCTCAATAGCCCCAGGGGACTGGGTGTACCATGAACCGTTGCAAAAAAGGAGTATCTCTTTGGCGTTGGCAAAATAAAATGTACCTTCTTTGATAACAACACCCAATGTTTGATAGGCCCCATGGTGTTCCTCTTTAAAATCTTCATCTATCGTAAGCTCATCAAAGGGGATATTGATAGCACTAGGAATGGTAGTGTGGTTGAATCAATTGGCAGGGCGTGAATCGACCAAAAGATAGTTTTGAGGTGCTTTGGAAGATTTGTGTAA
>DYTG01000148.1 GCA_020726085.1 Sulfurovum sp. | reverse complement strand
ATATGAGGTTTCTCCACGATTGATACAAAGAACAAGCAAAACAGCTTTTGATGATGGATTAAAATCTATCTTGATTGGCTCTGTTCGTTATTTTATGTGGCTAGAGAATGGGACTTATCGGTATGTGGAGAAGCGAGAAAATATCATAGAGATAGATAGTCAAGAAGCTAATCATAAAGCGTGGGTTTTGGCTTCAACTGAAGAGAGAGAAAAGGCTCAAAAGAGGCTTGGTCTTATCAAAGAGTATATCAATCGTAACGAGAAAGAGGGATGGAAAGCGTTTTTATCTAGGGTGGAGCGAAAATATAAAGAGATAAAACCCTCTAAATCTAAGCTTTTTAGGTGGCTTGAAGCGTACAAAGAGAGTGAAAAGAGTGATAATAATTTGCTTTGGCAACTGCTGGATAAGAGAGGGAAAGATGGAAATAATCGGAGTTGGAGCGATGAGCAGTGGAATGCTATGGAGCTTTTTATACTTGAAAATCCTGATATCCGAATCGGTAAGGTTCATGAATACCTAAAGATGGAGTTTGGAGAGAAAGAGACCCCTTCTTATAGCACGGTTAATCGCATGATGGAGAGCTTTAAGTCTAAAAATATGTTTTTGTATGAAGTGGCTAAAGACCCTAATAAGGCGATGGGTAAACTTCGTCCTGCTCCTGGACGAGCTGATGAGGGTATTATCTACAAAAATCAGCTTTGGGAACTTGATGCAACTCCTGCGGATGTGGTTTGTAGTGATGGAAAGCGATACGCTTTGAGTGCTTGTATAGATGTATTTTCAAGACGGGTTGTCGTGGTGGTTGAGCCTACTGCGAGTAGCATGACACATGGGAAGATGTTTAGAAAAGCGATAAAGACTTTGGGTGTGCCTCACGCTGTTCTTACGGATAATGGGCGGGACTATACGAGTAATCATTTTAGCTTTATATGTCAGCGACTGAAGTGTGAACAAAGACTTACACCGCCTTTTAGTGGATGGGCTAAACCTCATATAGAGCGATTTTTCGGAACTTTGGCACGAGATTTGTTTGAAGAGTGCACAGGTTACATAGGTCACAATGTGGCTGATAGAGAACGGATAAGCAATCGTCAAACCTTTGCGAAAAAGCTTGAGAGTCAAAGAGTATGGAGAGAGAAACAAAAAAACGGTAATGAGTTTGCTAAGAAGTTTGCTCTAAAAAAAGAGAACTTAGGTATCGCTATCGATATACCGATGAGTAGAGATGAACTTGAAGTGTTTATAGACAAATGGATAAAAATCTACGAGTACAATCACCATAGGGGCATAAATACAAAGCCCATAGATAGATGGAATAGTTGTGATGTGGCGGTGGATAGGGTGAGTGATGAGCGAATCCTTGATATCTTGGTGGGACTAAGCGAACAGAAGAGTATCACGAAGAAGGGTGTGACTTTTGCTGGAGTGGTTTATTGGCATGATGACCTTTACGACATGGTGGGCAGTAAGGTTTGGGTCTTGAGTGATGATGAGCTTGGGTATGTATATCTTTACAGTCTTGAGTTTGAGTTTATCGCTAAGGCTGAAAATGCGGAGATGATAGGTAGGAGTAGAAAAGAGTATATCGCAAGTAGGAAGATGACTAAGAAGATTACTTTGCAGATAGAGAGACTTGAAGAGATACGAAGAGAAGCACCAAATCGAATCGCTAAGCTTGTCGAGAAAAAGCTTGAGAGTATAGAGCATTTGGGTAAGGATAAAGAGACAAAAACTCCTGAGGTGGCGTTGGAATTTAAGTCAAATATCGTGAGGGAGATAAGAGAGAGTCTTGACAAGATAGATAAGGAGCAAAAAGCGATACTCAATAGCGATAAACCTACTTTGGTTGTCGGAGGGAGACCTTTATTTCACTCTTTATATGAGCGTTTTTTGTGGGACTTGGAGCATGAAAGTGTGGATGAAAATACGGAAAGACTCAAAAATAAGAAACCTGCTATCTTTGCGATGGCTTATGATGAATATATACGGCGTAAGGCTGGATGAGGATTTATAGAAGAGCTTGTTCAAGGCTCTTTTATTAAGTCTTTTGGCTTAAAAAAACTTAAAAAGGTGGTTTCTTATGAGCAACGAATTCATACGAACGGCAAATTATAGCAAATTTTACGAGATGGTGTCAAGTCTGCATGAAATGGAGCGAGGATTGTGGAGATTTGGTATCTGTTATGGCTCTTTTGGGCTTGGAAAAAGTATCGCATTGGCAAAGATAGCTGATGAGTTTAATGGTGTGTCTCTTCGAGCGAATGTGACTTGGAGTGTACATAGTCTTCTGCAAGAGCTTATGATGGAGCTTAGAGTGCCTGATAAGTTCATACGAGGTAAGAGAACGAGCGATATGTTAAAGAGCATCACGGATTATCTACTTGTGAGTGAGAGACTTATCATAATAGATGAGGCTGATACTCTAATGTTGGGTTCAAAATTTAGGATAATGGAACTTTTAAGAACTATCATGGACATCACTTACACACCGATGGTCTTCGTGGGTATGGGTAGCTTTGTGACACAACTTCAAAAGCACCCTCACTATTACGACAGGGTGAGTGAAGAGGTGATGTTCTTACCCGCTGATGAAAATGATATCTCTAAGCTTTGTGGTATGAGTGTTGTGAAGATAGAGAGAGATTTGGTGGCATATCTGGCTACTAAATATAGCAATTTTAGGGCGGTGAAACTTTTGATTAAGAGGGTTGAGCGTTTTTGTGATGAAAATGGTCTTGAAGGGATGAGTAAAGAGATATTTTTGAGTAGTGGAGTGGAAAATGTGCATAAGAGAAAATAAGACAAAAGGAGAGAGAAAAAGAGGTAAAAAAATGACTTCAGCTCAGCAAAGAGCGTGGAACTACATCCGAAAACAGAGAGTTTTTAGAGTGGGCGATGTGATGATGGTGGTGGGAATAGGAAAAGAGAATCTAAAAAGTTTTCTTTTTGCTCTTAAAAAATTTGAGTATGTGAAAGCTGAAAATGGAAGTAGAACTTTTGAAGATAAAACTTTTACTTTGATACTTAATAGTGGGGTTTATGCTCCTACGGTGACGAATCACAAGCTTTTTGATAAGAACATAGGAGCGTGAGATGGGACGAGGAGACAAAATCAGCTTATATTATAAACAACAAG
>DYTG01000147.1 GCA_020726085.1 Sulfurovum sp. | reverse complement strand
TTTTGGATTTATCTAGCCATTTCAAAATCTCCATAAGCTCCTCTTGTGCCATCATCGAACACCCCGAAGAGGCGACATCGTTGGGCTTTTTGAGGTGAATAACGATGTCGTCGTATCGTTGCTTATGGGAATCTTAGTGGTTGGGTTTATCCTCAATGATTTTGGAATTGCAACCGCTATCGTTTCAATACTTGATAAATTTGTGGGGTTTTTTAGCGAGGGATGGATTACCAAAACGATACTTTTTGCACTGCTTGTAGGCTCTATTATTCGTTTGCTTAATGATAGCGGAGCGGTGAGTGGATTTATAGGCTATTTAAATACAAAGCATAAATCCATCGATTCACCCAAGGGCTCTTTGCTTTTGGCATACTTTTAGGGGGTGGTGATTTTTGTTGAATCCTCCATTACGGCATTGGTAGCGGGGAGCGTAGCACGACCGCTGTGCGATAAAACGGGGTGAGTCGTGAAAAACTTGCTCTAGTTTGCGACTCCACTTTGGCTCCTGTTTGTTCGCTTATGCCCTTTAGCGGTTGGGGAGCGTTGCTATTAGGGCTTATCGTTGCCTCGACTCAAAGTGCCAATGCTCTCACACTTTTGATTACCTCCATACTCTTTAATTTCTATTTGCTTATCGTTGTGGTATGGGTTTTTCTTGTGATTGTCTTTGATATCAATATAGCTCCCATGAAACACACCATGCCCCCACCCCATCGAACCTTCATCTAGCCCCAATGACCCATCGCCTTGGCTTATGATAGCACCTATTGTGGTGGTGATTGCCATGGTGCCCCCTATCGCTCTATTATACAGACAAAGGCCATATTTTAGAGGGGAGCGGTTTTTTATGTGGTTGTAGCAACATCTCTACTACCGCTTAACCCAAACCATTGCCCACAAAGGCTATTTTGAAGCCCTCATAGCTGCTTTTTTGCCTCTTTGCTCTATTGGATTGTGGGTTGGATAATGGTATAATTAGGTTTTTAAAAACAAAACTTAAAGCAAAAATTTTGGAGACGTTTAACCATGACCAAGGCCTTTGAAGAACAAATCAAAAACTTTCCTCATCCCCTCTTTTACAACACCACGGGGAGTCCCATCGCCTACAAATTGGGTATTCGTCATCTAAGTGCTACTCTTTCAAGCGGATTGGCAACGCTTAGTAATGTGGGGTATGTCTATCCCAAAGTTCCCATTTATGTAGTCGATTTAAGCGCAGAAACAATTGAGACAATAGAGCGACAAATCAAGCTTATAAAGCTTATAAATGCGTCATAGAGTTGATTTGTAATCAATATGAAACCCTCGTCAATTAAAATAATATATTTAATGTAAGTAAAGGTACAAACCCATGATAGATATAGAAAAAGAGATTCTCAAAAAATTTCCCACAGTCGATAAACGTGCTCCTATGATTAAAAAATCTCTCTTTAGAGTCGCCAAAAAGCTTATCCATGAAGATAAAATCAATGAGTTTTTACACCGATCCCAACACCTAGAGGGGTTTGAATTTGTTGAAGCGGTATTGGAGTTTTTTAATTTTGACTTCTCCTATTCCAATAATGAGATTCTCAATATTCCCTCAAGTGGACGGATTGTCATTGTCGCCAACCACCCTTTGGGAGCGTTGGATGCTTTGTGTTTGTTGAAGCTTGTAAGCATGGTTCGAAGCGATGTAAAGATTGTAGCCAATGACTTTTTGGCAGGTTTTGATGGACTCGAATCGCTCTTTATCAAAGTTGATAACTTCAAATCACGCCAAAACAAAGCCAATATTCAAAAAATATACGATGCCCTCAACAACGACGAGGCGGTTATTATCTTCCCTGCTGGAGAAGTGAGCCGCATCACCCCCAAAGGGATTCGAGACGGCAAGTGGCAAAAAGGGTTTTTAAAATTTGCCAAACGTACCCATTCGCCGATATTGCCGATATTAGTCGATGCCAAAAACTCCAAAACTTTTTATACGCTTTCGATTCTCAATAAGACCTTTTCGACGATTTTGCTCTCCGATGAGATGTTCAAAAAACAAAACAAAAGCATCAATATCAAAATCGGGCGACTTATCCCCTATGAGAATATCGAACCTCAAGGGCTTGATGGCGACTACATCGTAAACACCTACAAAAAACACCTCTACGCACTCAAAAAAGGCAAACGTAGTTACTTTGCGACTCAAAACCCCATCGCCCACCCAGAAGATAGACAAAAGCTCAAAAAAGAGCTTAAAACAGCTCAAATATTGGGACAAACCAAAGACGGCAAAACCATCTATCTCTACTGCTACAAGCCTGATTCTATCGTACTCAAAGAGATTGGACGATTGCGTGAAATATCCTTTAGAAAAGTGCAAGAGGGGATCAACGAAAAGCGAGACCGTGATAAGTACGACCAATACTACGAACACATTATATTGTGGGATGAGGAGGATTTGGAGATTGTAGGCTCATACCGTGTGGGAAATACCCAAAAAATCATAGCCCAATACGGCAAAGAGGCACTCTATACGACGACGCTTTTTGATTTCAAAGAGGATTTTGAACGCTATTTGGGCAACTCTATCGAGCTAGGACGAAGCTTTGTACAACCCAAATATTGGGGAAGTCGGGCGTTGGATTACCTTTGGTTTGGTATTGGGGCTTATCTCAAAAACAATCCCAACATCCAATACATGTTTGGTCCTGTGAGCTTAAGCGCCTCTTTTCCTATCGATGCCAAAAACATGATTACCTATTTTTATATGCGTTATTTTGGGAGTCGTGAGCATTTAGTAGAGGCAAAATTGCCCTTTGTGCCACGCTTTAATGAGTTTGGTGACAATTTTACATGGGATGATTACAAAAACGACTTCAAAACGTTGCGCACCATGTTAAGCCGTTTTGATGTCACCGTCCCGACGCTCTACAAACAATACTCCGAATTGACCGACGAGGGCGGGATTAAATTTTGTGATTTCAACATCGACCCCAGCTTCTCAGATTGCATTGATGGATTCATAGTAGTTGATATTAGCAAAATCAAAGAGGATAAACGCAAAAGGTATATCGGGGTATAGCAGGTGTCTAACGTGGCAGATAAAAATATGCTATACTATGACCAAATATCAAAAGGATAAACAATGAAAGCATTGATTCAACACCTTAGCCAAAAACCACCCCCC
>DYTG01000146.1 GCA_020726085.1 Sulfurovum sp. | reverse complement strand
TTTATGATTGGTGGCTATCAAGTGCTTGATAAATGGCTAAGTGATAGAAAAAACACAACTTTAAATACTGATGAGTTATTGCATTATCTTAAAGTTATTGTAAGCCTAAGAGAAACAATAAAAATAATGGGTGAAATAGATGAGGTGGTAAAAAATTAGCTATAATAGCCCCATAATTAAAGACTATTATCAACAAAAGGAACAAAAAAGATGAAACTGCAAGAGATTTACAACCATTTGGATACTGTTAGTCCTTTTGAGCTTCAAGAGAAATGGGATAATAGTGGGCTTTTGATGGGGGATAGAGAGAGTGAGATTAGCCAAGTGGTTCTAAGCATTGACCTTGATAGGGAGTTGCTTTTGCGTAGTGATGAGGGGGTGCTTTTTATTGTGCATCATCCTTTGATTTTTGGAGAGTTAAAGTCACTTGATTTTGGATTGTATCCTGCCAATCTTATCAAAATCATGATACAACGCAACCAATCGCTCATAGCCATGCACACCAATTTTGACAAAACGCACCTCAATCGCTACGTTTTTGAAGAGATTTTGGACTTTGATGTAAGCTACTTCGAGGAGTATATCTGCACAACCCACCAAGAGTGGAGGCTCAATGATTTGTTGCGTCACCTCAAAAGCCGTTTGGATTTAGAGACTCTAAAGGTTGTCAACCCCAAAGAGACTATAGGTTCTATCGCCCTTACTACAGGCAGCGGAGCGTCGATGATGGATAGAGTCAAAGCCGATTGTTTCTTAAGCGGAGACATCAAATACCACGACGCTATGAAGGCAAAAGAGCAAAATTTGATGATGATTGATATAGGTCATTATGAGAGTGAAAAGTTTTTTGGCGAGGTGCTTAAAAGAGAGTTGGAAAATTTACCACTTTTGGCTATAATTTCAAATTCAAAAAATCCATTTTATAGTTTGGGTTGATATTTTAAAGGATTACCATTGAATAGTGATTTAGTTGAGTTAATCAAGCTCTCCGATATTGACAAGTCTATTGATAGCTTTTTACCAAAAATTGAAGCGGCCAACAAAAAGTTGCACACAGCACAAGTCAAATTGAGTCGTGTAGCTGAGCGTATGGAAGAGACCAAGAGGCTCATAGAAAACAATGAGACAAAAGTGGGTGAGTATGAGAGACAATTGGAGATGCTTAGTGGGCAACTTCAAGATATTGCCAAAAAGTCCAAAAGTGTTACAACCGAAAAAGAGGTAAGAGCCTTAGGGGTTGAAGAGGAACTTGCCAAAGAGAAGATGACCTTTGCCAACGAAGAGATTGGGCGACTTCAAGAGATAAGCAACATCAAAGCCACAGAGCTTCAAGAGCTTCAAAATGAGTACGATATCGAAAAACAAAGCGTTGATGCTATAGTCAACGATGTGGAGCAAATCCATGCGACGATTGAGAACCAAAAGGTTGAACTCTACAGCAGCCGTGAAGAGAGTGTTACGACCATCAAGCCCAATATTTTGCAATTTTACGAAAAAATTCGTATGTGGGCTAGAAATTCGGCTATTGTGCCTATTCGCAAACAAGCCTGCTACGGGTGCTTTTTGAAAATCAATGACAAAACCTACGCCGAGGTTATCAAATCTCAAGAGATTATTACCTGCCCTCACTGCGGTAGGATTTTGTATATCGAACCTCAAATGGATGATGAGTAACCAAGCGTTGCTCTTTCATCTTTTTTATTTTCTCACCGTTGGCGTTGTTTATACTTTTGCATTGCCCTTTTTGGCGGTGCTTAGTTTCAAAAGCAAATACCGCCAATCTCTCCCCGCACGATTTTTCTTGCACCAAAACCCACCCCTACAATCCGATGGTATTTGGTTTCACACCTGTTCTTTGGGCGAGGCCAAGGCCATTGAGCCACTCCTTAAGCACTTTGAATGTAGCACCATTCGCCTCACAACCACGACGCAAACGGGATTTGATACCATCAACAAAACAACAACTCAAAGTCGCTATTTGCCCTTTGAACTCTTTTTGCCTTTTTGGATACAACCCCAAAAGGTGCTAGTAGTAATGGAGGCGGAATATTGGTACTTTTTGTTTGCTTTTGCCAAATGGCGGGGAGCCAAAGTGATGGTAATCAACGCCCGAATGAGCGATAGAAGCTACCCAAAATACTACCGTTTGCGTTGGTTTTATCGTCGTATCTTTGCACATAGCGATGCCTTCTTCGCTCAAACCCAAACCGACAAAGAGCGTCTAGGGACTCTTGGGGCAAACAATATCACTGTAACGGGCAATATCAAACTCTACCAAATCGCCCAACCTACCCAAAGACTCATCAAGCCCGATAGAGTCGTCGTGTGTGCAGGAAGCACCCATCCAAACGAAGAGGCGTTGATTTTGGATGCTTTTTACGCTCTCAAACAAGAGCAAAAAGATGCCCAATTGTTCCTCGTACCTCGTCACCCTGAGCGTTTTGATGCAGTGGTAAGCCTTGTCCAAACCTTTGCCACGACTCACAACGTAAGCTTTGCTCAATACTCCCTTGATAGCTCCTTGCAAAGCGATATTGTGGTGGTGGATAGATTGGGAGAACTCATCAATCTCTATGCCATTAGCGATGTTGTGATAGCAGGAGGAAGCTTTGAACCCATTGGGGGTCACAACGTAGCCGAAGCGGCACAATTTGGATGCAAGATTATTTCAGGTCAAGCCTATTTCAACCAAATCGACATCTATCGCTCTATAGGCGGTATCAAAATAGTCTCCAAAGAGGAACTCTCATCTGCTTTAATCCATCATCAACGCTTAGAAGCCACCCAAATCTTAGCCCAAACCGATATTGAACCGATAGTGATGCAGATAAAGGAGGCTCTGCTTAAGTTTTAAAAAGGAGCAAAGATGCTGTTGTCTCGAATGGTTTCCAAATCGATATCGTACTCTTGATTGAAAGCCCGTGTGGCATCGATAGTAAGATAGGGGAGGAGAGCATCAAAGCATCGGTATCGATCATGTAGCGAGGGGTGTAGAGTATCTGCTCATCAAAATAGAGATCGTTAGTCGTTTGTTCAAAATTAAAACTCGACAAAAGCCTAGGTGCATAGGGGTTGGTGGTATCGACTTGATAGATGGTGCGATTGCCATAAGCGTAGAGTTGGGTATCGGTGATATTGACAATCTTTGTAGCATTGAGTTCCAACGTCGAAACCTGCGAGGGTTGTTCATCGACGATTTGATAGATGCTTAGAGATTGATGGGGAGTAACGATATAGATATTTTTGGCTTCATCTATAGCAAATTGTG
>DYTG01000030.1 GCA_020726085.1 Sulfurovum sp. | reverse complement strand
CAATCGCCACCAACGCTCTATTGCGACTCTCAAAATAGCCGTTTTGGACGAGGTAAATATCCAGACGCATCTACATCTCCCCTTTATAAAATATATCCATCGAACTGGACTCTTTGTTGATGATAAAGTCCGCTTCGATGTTTTTGGAGTGTTCGTAGAGTATTTTCACGCTTGATACCTCATCGCCTAGATAGATGATGGTAATCTTATCGCCTATCTTTTTGCCCACTTCAAACTTGCTATCGCTAATGACAAAATGCTCTACCCTAAGCCCCAAATTAGACAAAAAGGATTTCGCCAACGCACCGCCTAAGAGATATTGCAAATCCTCTGTTTTATTTAGCCTCGCACCCTGTGAGGTATCGAGAAGTAGCACCGATAAAATCTCCTCTTTGGACATAAAAGGCGTAGAGGAGAAGTTGAGAATAGGCTCTGTAGGCGTACCTACTACCAATATGGTGATTTTGGCATCGCCCGTGTTGTAGTGTGCTTTGATATCCAAAATAGGCTCTGTGGGGTCGCCTTTGAAATGAATGGCACTTTTGCTAAGACGCAAGGTTTTGTTTTGCAGTGTATAATAACTGCTCCAATCTATCAACTTAATGCTCCCCTTAAGTCTTATATCTTTGGCTTTTTCTTTGGTGAGTTTGAGATGGCTATGGGCTTGGATACTCATCTCATCGGTTTTGTAAAGCAGTGGTGAGAGGGTCTCAATGGTTAAATCGATGCGAAGATTATCGGGAGCTTTTTTTTGAGATTTGTGGAGAAATACTATATCTTTGTCGAGTGCAAAATTCTCATTTTGTTGCATTTTATACAAGATACTTCCGCCATTAAGCTTAATGTCTCCTTTAATATCAATATTATCTCGTTCAACCAACACCACCGCATCGCTTTGGATAGTTGTATCGATGTAGTCGGGGTGTTTGAGCTTCAATCCCTCGCCCACAATACGAAACGCTCCTTTGGATTGCTTGTAATTTCCCTCCGCCCACAAGGCATCGTTGAGCCAAAACTTATCGACTCCCAATACGCCATCTTTGTAGCGGATAGTAGAGGGTTTAGTAGCAAAAAACTTCATCTTTTGGGCGTTTAATTGATAGCTTTGGATTGTTAGGCTTTGGGTGTTGCCCTTGGCTTTGAATTGTATATCGCTGATTTTGTTTTTGTCAATCGAAAGAGAGCTAGAACGTAAATTTAGACGGATATTTTTTTGATTGGTGAGTGTGGCGTTGGCAAACAAGTCACCTTTTAGGCGTGGCGTTTCAAGTGCATAGATAGGTTTGAGCGTTTTGAGCAGTTGGCTTAGTGAGGTGATATTTATATCGGCGTTAAGCTTTTTGTTGGGATTGCCTTTGAGTCTTAGGCTTTGGGAGGCTACTTGAAGGTGAGCGTTAATGGTGTTGCTAAGATAGAGAAGATTGCCTTGGATGCGTTTGGATTTGAGGTCAAAAGTAAGCGTTTGGTTGCTATCCATTTGAGCTTGAAGCTCTATCTTGCCTATTTTATCGAGGTGCAAACGGTTATCAAAGCGGTGCAAAATCGAATCCTTGGGAAATGTAAGCCAACCTTTTAGCCCCATCGCCTCATCGTAAGTACCATAGAGTTGCACACTCGCCGCATTGGAATCAATAGAGAGGTAGCTGTAAATAGGTCTAATCCTATCAAGCGCAAAATTGGAAGTAAGCACAAAATTGGCTTCTAGCGTTTGCAATGACTCTGGAAGCAACGCTTTGGGTTTAAGTCTCTCTTTGGTGTAGAGCGTAAGAACAGAGCGGTTGAAATCGTGCGTGACAAAACTCCCCGCCAATGCTTCGGATTGCAACTCCGCCACTACCCCTTGCTTGTCACCCTTGAAATCAACCGCAAGATTATCCAATATCTCACTGTAATCCTCAAAAACCTCTTCTTGGTGCGTAATTGTGCCATTATAATGTAAGGTTTGTATATCGATACGGCTTTGGAGTATGATATTTTGAAGGTAGGGAGTATCTATCGTGCTTTGAATATCCGCCCTGCCCTCTCTAATCCTAGCCTCTAACTCGATACGATAATCTCCATACGAGGCGTTGAGTTGGAGTTTCTCTATGGCTATCTTCCATGAAGAGGGGGTGCTTTGAGTCGCATTATCCTCTCCAAAAAGCCTAGAGAATGCAAGGGTTTGATTGATATCTACATCTTTAACCACGCACGAATCAATCGCAATGGTTTGATTGAATAGCTCCCACGCACTCCATTGACAAGCGATAGTGGAAATCACAGGTGTTGCATTTAGGGCTATTGTCTCTATTTCAAGTGTATGCCAAAAATTCCCCTTAATCGATGCAATAGAGATATTTTTATCGTGAAGATAGGCATTAGCAAAATGAAGTGCAAGGGGGGCTTTAAACGCATACAAACCCACCACCGCCAACGCAACCACCACCCCTAACCCCAAAAGCAATCTTCTCAAAACGACTGTCCTAATTGAAAAATAATGCCATAATCTCGGGTCTCTTGTCTATTCACCCCTACATCGATTTTAAAAGGACCAATGGGGGTATTGTAGCGTATTCCCGCCCCTACGGTTTGGATAGAGTCTCCATTTAATCGCCTCTCAAGGTCGTTTATCATCGAAATATCACTAAAAATAGCTCCCGAGAGTTCATTATAGAGCGGATAGTTGGCTTCAAGCGAGAGATTTGCCATCATCACACCGCCCAATGCACCATCGCTCCCATCGGGACCAATCACGCCTAGTTCATTGTACCCATAGGCACGATTGGAGAAGCTCCCCCCTGCAAAAAACTTTTTGGTTTGAGGTGTTTCGTTGTGAAGCTCATCAATAGAGCCTAGTTTCATGACACTTGAGAGCGTCAAATCCTCAAAGCTTGTGATGTATCGTCCCTCTACAAAAATCTTGGAGTAGCTTCGGGCTTGGTCATTATAAGGGAGTCCATACTCTATCGTAGAGGCGAGATAGTAGCCATTTTTGGGATTGAGTTTGGAGTCACGCCTATCGTAAATGACTTTAAGGTAGGGATAGATAAGCAACAAATTGGTTTCATTTAGCGTCAAGGCTTCTTGGCTTTTGCTGGTATAATCGGTCGTCTCATACCCCAAACCGACGAAGTAGTTTAGCCCTGCTATCTCTTTGGTGAGTTCAAAAGAGCCATAAAGCAGATGCGTATCAAAATCCTCATAATACTTCTCTATCTTATAACCCAACATCAACCGATAATCAAAATAGAACCCAAAGGTGTCGATAGAGGGCATAAAGAGCTGAGTTTGGAGGGAGTACAATTGTTGTGAGAGTTCAAGCTGTGCCGAGAGTTTTTTGGCATCACTCAAAAAATTAAACTTCTCCACACTTGCCAAAGCCCGTAGCCCTAGATTAGTATCGTACCCTACGCCGTATTTGTATTTGATATTTTTTTCTCTCTCTTTGAGGCTAATAGTAATAGGCACGGTACTAGCATTTTTGTCGCTGTAATCAACCACGATGGAATCAAAGGCTTCAAGCTTTTGGAGTGTCTCGTAAATATCGGCTATGGCTTGAGTATCGAAGCGTTTACCTTGGATGATATGGATACGTGAAAGCACAATAGGCTCTCCAATACTCTCCAGCCCCTCGACTTTGACCGCCCCAAAATGGCACTTTTCTCTTTTTTGGATAGTATAATGAAGCGTTGCGTTTCGATTGGGCAAATCGACATAGGCTTTGTTGTCGTAGTGGTAGCTACAGTAGCCTTTGGCGAGGAGCTTTTTTTGGATACTATTTTTGAGTTTGGAAAATGCACTAGGATTGAAGCGTTCACCCTTTTGGGGCATTTTGATTTTGGCAAGTTCAAAGTCGCTTTGGATAGTAATATCTTTGATGATAACGGGATCGTTTTCGCTAATCTCTATCGTGATATTCTCTTTATAAGGCACAATGCGAATAGAACTACCAAAAAAACCGTGCATTCGATAGAGGGCTTTGAGCGTAGCGTGAAGTTTGGAGGCTTGGGAACGCTCGATTGTAGGGGTGTCGCTCTTATAAAACTCATAAAACTCTTTCTTTTTGACCCCAATAGCCTCCAAAATCCTCTTATCGCTAAGCGTTTGGTTGCCTTTAAGCACAATCTCTACCTCATTAGAAACCAGTACAGAAGTGAGCCAAACCATTACCATCACAAAACGCAAACTCTCTCCTTTATTATTTATTAATATCAAAGTATTATAACACAAATAAAATTTCACCCACATTTGAAGCAAAACGCTCAAAGAAAAATCTAGCTATAATACCCCCATCAAACCAAAAGGCAAAAGATGTTTGGAATGGGCAAGAAAGAACCAACACAAGAGGCTACAACACACGGCGACCATAGCCCCATTACGCAACAAATTCATAGCGGTAGTGGGGATAATATAGAGGGAGATAAAATCTGTCCAGTTTCACCACGTTATTGTTGCCTAGTTTCATAAATACAAGCAATAGACAAACAACAAAATAGTAAATTATAGTTTATAACCTGTAATTTTATGATATAATACACTCTATAACTAACAAAGGCTTCTAAAATGCTTACTAAAAATCAACTCTTTGAGATACTGCTTGATTGGAACTATTGGAATAGAGAGTTTCCCTCTACTATTGAGCGAAAAGGCTATGAAGAGAAAATTACACAGCTTAGTCAAAGTGATGAGGTGGTGGTGGTCAAAGGGGTGCGTCGTTGCGGTAAATCGACACTCCTCATCAATGAGATGAAGCGACTCGTAGAGAGTGGTGTAGCCAAAGAGAATCTGCTTTTTATCAATTTTGAAGATGTGCGGTTGATTGGGCATTTGGGTGTGGAGCTTTTGGGGCTTATCAAAGATACCTATATAGAGTTTGTTAATCCACAAGGTAAACCTTATATTTTTTTGGATGAGGTGCAAAATATTGAGTATTGGGAGAAGTGGGTCAATACGGAGTATGAACTAAGAGGCTCCAAGCTTTATGTCACAGGTTCCAACTCCTCTATGCTTAGCTCTGAAATAGGCACGGCTCTAAGTGGTCGCTATGTGAGTGTCGAGGTTTTTCCGCTGAGTTTTAGAGAGTTTTTGCTCTTTGGGGATATAAAGATAAGCAATAAGATGGAGTTTGTCTCTCAAAAGCATCTGCTCAACCGTGAGTTTAGAGCCTTTTCGCATGAGGGTGGCTTTCCTAAGAGTGTGGAGTATCGCCAAAATCCCACGATGCAAAAAGAGCTAATAGAGGGGTACTATAACTCTATTTTGCTCAAAGACATCGTAGCACGCTTCAAGCTCAAAAACTTCAATACTCTCAAAGACCTCTCTGCCTTTTTACTCTCCAATACGGCTACCTATCACACTATCAACAAGCTCAAAAACAGCTTTGACATCTCATACGATATGGCTAGAGACTATATGGAGTATCTCGAAAAAGCCTATATGATACTCCCTATTAATAAATTTGACTACTCTCTCAAAAAACAACAAGCCAATGCCAAAAAGTACTACTCTATCGATTTGGGACTCTCCAATCTCCTACGAGTACCCCATCTCAAAACCAAAGGGCATGATTTGGAGAGTGTGGTACTGTTAGAATTGCTACGCAGAGGCTACAAGGTCTATTACTATAAAACCAAAGGGGATTTGGAGTGTGACTTTGTCGTAGAGAGGGATAGAGAGATAGTCGCACTCATACAAGTCACGGTGAGTCTAAGTGATGAGAAAGTACGCAAACGAGAACTCTCCCCTTTTGCTAAAGTGATAGATGAACTAGGTCTAAAAGATGTGCAATTGATGGTGCTATGTGAGGATAGCTCGGAGGCAATAGAGTATGAGGGGTGGAGTATCGAGATTG
This sequence comes from Sulfurovum sp., assembly GCA_020726085.1. Taxonomy (GTDB): domain Bacteria; phylum Campylobacterota; class Campylobacteria; order Campylobacterales; family Sulfurovaceae; genus FS08-3. Next base: position 10,740 of record DYTG01000030.1, on the reverse strand, counting down.
TAAATCTTTTGGAGTGGTTATTGAATGCTTAAAACAAGGCTTTAGCCGAGGCTACGGGAAAGATTTTTGAAATATTACGGGGGCAAATCCCTTGCGGTTGCTAAGACTCCATCCATACCATACTCATAAAGCGTCCCTCGCATCCGCACTCTTGACGGTAGCTAAAGAAACGTTCCACTTCACACGCCGTGCAGATATGCGAATGGGTGATATTCTCTTGTGCTACGCCCATAGCTAGAAGCTGTTGTGCATTGAGATAGGGCAAATCGAGCCTAAATTTATCCCCTTTTTGAGTGTAACTATCCTCCTCAAAATACTTTGCGACATCCTCACCTACCTCATAGCAACACTTACCAATAGAGGGGGCGATATAGGCAAGAGTATCTTTAGGATTTGTGCCAAACTCTCTTTGCATTGCTTCGATGGTTTTGGCTACGATGTGTGCTTTTGTGCCTCTCCATCCCGCATGTACCGCCCCTATAGCTTGTTGGATAGGGTCATGCAACAAAATAGGAACGCAATCGGCGGTGAGGATAGTAAGTACTAAATTTTTTTGGTTGGTAATAAGCCCATCGCACTCAAGAGCGGACTCCTCATGCCACCCGATGCTACGATTGACCACTTCAACCCTATCGGAGTGGATTTGATGAGCGACGACAAACTCCAATGGAGCCAATGAGAGCGTAAGGCTTTTGCGATTGCTTAGAATATCTTTGGGGTTTTGTTGGGTATGGAGGGCTAGAGAGTTTTGATAGGCTTTAGCATACTCTTTGGTGGTGACATGGTAGTGGCAATGAGGAGCAAAAGAGCCGCGAAGAGGGTGCATGGAGAAATCCTTAAAAATAGTCTGGTACGTAAGTTTATCCAATTCCTATGCAAGAAACAAACTTTTTTAAAAGAAATCTCAATGTATAATAGTGGCAAAAAAGGAGTCTATGTGTCACAAAAAGCTGTAGTGATTTTAAGCGGAGGGATGGATAGCACTTTGTGCGGTTACCTTGCTAAAGAGATGGGCTACGATATTATCGCTTTGCATTTTAATTACCATCAACGCACCCAAGCCAAAGAGCTTGAAGCCTTTGAAGCGATTTGCGGTGAGCTTAAACCCATCGAAACCTATGTCATTGATTTGGATTTTTTTGCTCAAGTTGGAGCGAGTGCTTTGATTGATAGCTCTATTGCCGTGCCTACGGGGGGTATTGGAGAGGGAGTACCCGTGACCTATGTCCCTTTTCGCAACGGCATCTTCCTCTCTATCGCAACGGCTATCACCGAAAAACACGCAGCAACGGCTATCTTTATCGGTGTGGTTCAAGAAGATAGCAGCGGTTATCCCGATTGTCATGAGCATTACATACAAAATATGCAACAAGCCATCAATAGTGGTACCAAAGAGGAGACGAAGATAGAGATTTGTATGCCTCTGGTGCATCTCAAAAAATCCCAAATCGTACAAGAGGCACTTAGGCTTAATGTCCCACTGCACTACACATGGAGTTGCTATCAAAATCAAGACAAAGCGTGTGGGGTGTGCGATAGTTGCCGATTGCGACTCAAAGGCTTTGAAGAGGCAAACGTGCGGGATGCGATAGAGTATCTTTAGCGAGTATAATGCCTAAAAACTTTTTTTGTCACAGGAATAGCGATAATTTCACCTTGCGTTAATTGAAGTTTGGAGAAGTTGTTGGTCACTAATATCGCTTCAAGGGAGCTGTTGTATTCTTGGGCGATAGTTTCAAGCGAGACATTCTCTTGGGCAACGTAAGAGATGAGATGATCGAGAGGTTTGGTTTTGGGTGCAATAGCCGTCTCGTAGCACAGATAGTAGTTTGCCAATTTGTCTTGCGGGATGATAATACTGCACGCACTTTGAAGGGTCGTTTGGTTGGTGATATGGGGATTCATGGCCATAAAGGCTTTGTGCTTCATATCGAGTTTTTGTGAAAGGAGTCTAAGATTGGTACCTTTTGGCAAGGTAAGCTCATGTATGTCTTTGTAGGTAGATTTAAACTCTTCGTTTGCACTATCAAATCCTAGCGTGACATTCTCACCTATCATCGAAAGTAGGATAATTTTTTTGATATACTCTCTTGTCTCTTTGGGTAGATACTTTTTGTCATCATCAATCAACACCGAAAGCTCTTTACTACCCGAAAGTTTGATTGCTTTGGCTACTCTTCCCTCACCGCAGTTGTACGCCATAATGGCTAGATACCATTTGCCAAAATCTTTGTGGAGTTTTTTGAGGTAGGTCATAGCGGCTTGGGTTGATGAGATAGGGTCGTAACGCTCATCGATGTAGCCGTTGATAATAAGCGAATAGTGGCGTGCGGTTGAGGGCATAAATTGCCACAATCCAGCAGCTTGTTTGGGCGAGAGGGCGTTGGGACTAAGTCCTGACTCTATCATGGAGAGATAGATAAAAAGATCGCTCATTCCATCATCTAGCAAGAGGTATTTAAAAGTAGGCAAGTAGTGCGAACCTCTTTTGAGTGAGTTTTTGTAGAATTTCTTAAGAGAGTTTGCGTGAGCGTTTGCAAATGTCTCGAAATCACTATCATAGATATACCCCTCATCAATATCCAATTCGCTCAATACATAGCTATAGCTTGGGAAACGCTCAGTTATTGAAGCGTTAATGGGGTATAAAAAAAATAGAGCAAAGAGAATAAAGAGTCTCATAAGGTTGTGGGTATCCTAAAAATTTTTATTAATATAGCACAATAGTTCTTAAGTGAACGATTGTTTCATGGGAATATCTATCCTTACGCACTATAAAATTCTAAGTTTAATTGATATAGGTCAATTCATTTAATGCTAAAATAAGTGTAATCCTGCACACTTATACTATTTATCAAGGCTTATTATGAATAAAATAAAAATATTGCTTACTGCTATAACCCTAGTAGCAATCGGGGTGCTTATGGGGTTACCTTTGCACTATGAAGATGAAGATTTAATCAAAATTTGGCAACAACGGGGTTTTGATATTCAAAAGCTCTACTGTTTGGATGATATTCTTCTTAAGCCTCAATACCAAAGCAATGCCTTTGCTAAAGAGCTGCTCACTACCGCCCACGACTGGATTGCCAATTTCAAAATCTACACCCACTTTGCTTTGCGAACCCTAGAAACAAGCAACCGTCCATTTTGGCTTGATAGCGGATACCAACCTATCGAAAAATCCCTTGCGTCGCATGAAGAGACGAAATGTTGTTGGATTAAAGAGGTCTAAAACCTATTCAATCCTTTTGCGTTTAAACAAAGCCGTCACGATAATAGCAAATATTATGACAATGGAGGGCATTACCCACGCAGGTATAGGCAAAGGATCGCCCGCAGCGTAGGAGTGCAGACCCGAAAGGTAAAAATTGACTCCAAAATAGGTCATAATGACACTGCTGTATGCCAAAAGCGAAGCAACATTATAGACAAAAATAGAGTTCATTTTGGGAACAAAACGCAAATGGAGTACCACAGCGTAAACCAAAATCGTCACCGCTGCCCATGTCTCTTTGGGATCCCATCCCCAATAGCGTCCCCAACTCTCATTGGCCCAAACGCCTCCCAAAAAGTTGCCAATCGTAAGCATAATCAAACCAATAATAAGCGACATTTCATTGATTTTGGTGAGTTCTTTGATGGAGCGTTTGATACTCTCTACGTTACTATCGTTGATCAATAGATAAAGAATGAAGGTAATAAACGCCAACAATGCCCCAAGCCCCAAAAAGCCGTAACTTGCCGTAATGACGGCAACGTGAATCATAAGCCAATAGGATTTAAGTACAGGCATAAGGGTAGTAATTTGAGGGTCAAGCCAGTTTAAATGTGCCACAAAGAGCAAAACACCCGCCAAAATCGAAGTAGAGGCTAGGGTAATAGGTGAGTTTTTCATAAACATAAACCCCGCTAGTACCGTAGCCCATGCGATATAGACAATCGATTCATAAGCATTTGACCACGGAGCATGACCCGAAATGTACCAACGAATAGAAAGACCTAGCGTGTGAATCATAAATCCAAAGACAATAATATAAAGCACAATGCGTGTGTAGCGTCTTAGATTAAAGTTGGGTTTAAGAATATGAATAAAGGATAAAATAAGTAACACAAGTCCCACCAAAATATAGATAGGCGTTAGACGGCCAAAGAGATTGAGATTGTTGTAGAGAATTTCAAGCTTAACGTGCGTTTGGCTTGGTACTACCGCTTTGCCGTATTTTTGTTGGAATTGCTCTATAAAGCCTAACGCCTCATTGGCTTTGGTATAATCTCCCTCTTTGATACCTTTTTCAATCCCTTGGAAATAGTTCATCGTCATAAGCTGTACCATTTGGGCATCTTTGGCTTCAAAATCTTTCATAGCATCCATGGGAGAGAGCCAGAGATTGTTGCTGTCGTTGGGTTTGGGAAAAATGCGTATCAGCGAACCTGTATAGACCATGTAGGAGATGTTGATACGCTCATCGACTTTGATAATCTCTTTGTCATAAGTACTTCGCTCAATGGGGCGTTTACGGTTGGCTACCATAATATCGTCGTAGAGTTTGTAGGTTTTCATATTATCAGCAAAAAAATCACTAAAACGTAGGTATTTTTGGGTTGTGTTAAATCCTAGTTTTTGGGCGATTGAGGGGTGTCCGATTTTAATCATGGGTTTATCCTGAAAAGCCTCTGGAGCGATAATCATCCCCAAAAGGAGTTGATTGGAATCAAGTCCCAAAAAAGTACTCTTGCGGGTTATTTTGGTCATGATTTGCTTGGAGAGGGTATCAAGAGGTTTCATGCGTCCTTGTGCATCTTGAACGATTAGCTCTCCAAATTTGGTAGCATGGATTTTGCTAATAGCTACCTCATTGGCCTTAAGCGGTGTGTGTCCCAAAAATACAACCATCAAAGCAAAAGCCAAAGCTCCCTTTTGCAACTCTCTTGTGGAGCGAAGAAGAGCTTGAAAGCGTCCATTTTTGGCAAAGAGTACCCATACCATACCCACTATCAACAAAAAGTATCCCACATAAGTAGGAAGCGTACCTGGGTCGTGATTGACCGAAAGGACTGTGCCTTTTTCGTCTTGATCGTAAGAGGATTGAAAAAACTTGTAGTCTCGATACTCCAAAATATGGTTCATATAGATATGATAGGGCATATTGATCTGTTGTTCTGAATCAACAACCGCTACATGGCTAGAGTAGGAGGAGGGGGTATTAGAACCTGGGTATCTATCCATAACAAAATCCTCCAATTTGATAGAAAAGGGCAACGTAATCATTTTGACTCCGTAACGCAGATTTAAACTCTCACCACACAAACTTACACGCTCAAACTCTCCTACACTCCCCTGTGTTCCTTTTAAGGCAACGCTTTGGCTCTCATTGACGCAACTGAGTTTGAGTCTAATGAGGTCGGGCATACCCGCTTGAGGTTTGATAGAACCCGAAGCAAGGGCAAGCGAGCCTTTAGGGTAGTATTTTTTGATGACCATTCCACTCTCCTCAAATTGATAGAGCATACGATTGGCAAGAGCGATAGCGTCACCTTTTGTGATATTACCCTCTTGTTGTGTGTCCATATTGAGGGTTTTGAAATCATAAGGAGAGTTTACGACAAGGCTTCCGTTGTGTTCATAGATGGCAAGTATCTTTTTGTCGCTTGTTATGGCTTTCTCAAAGCTCACCACAAAATTATCAGCCTCGTAAACATCCCCTTTTTGAAGCATAACAGTCGTTGAACCCCCATCAAAAGAGAGCATCATCTCCACAACGCCACTACCGTTATTCTCTTCAATCTTATTACTTGCATTGGGCAAATATTCAAGAAGCTCTACCTCTATCTCTTTGCCCTCTATGTTGATATTTTCTTTGAGATGGTTTTTGCCCATGGAGGAGAGATAGAGTACCTTTTCGTGTTGCTCTTTTGGAGTATGGATTTGCAACAGCATCACATCGCTCATCATTATCGAAGCTGTAGCCCCCTCACGAATGCTCATCACGCCCTCAAAGCCGATATAGCGTGTCATTCCCGCCCCAATAGCAATCAAAATAAAAGCGACATGAAACGTCAGCACTGCCCATTTGGAGCGTTTGTACATCTTGAAGCGATAGATATTAAAAATCAGCGTCAAGGTGATAAAAATCAGCAACGCCTCAAACCATGTGGCATTGTAAACCAATGCCCTAGCACTTTGCGTACCGTAATCGTTTTCTATAAAGGTTGCACTGCCAATAGCAATCGCAAATACAAAGAGTAAAATCACCGCAACTTTCATCGAAAATATCTGTTTAATAATAATCATTATTGCCTACCATAATTGAGTTTTGGAAAAGATAATAGCATAATTTGATTAATCAATAGTTCAATTTTGGAGTTTGTCTCTCTAAAAGAGAGAAATTTTATCTTTTAAAGGTAATGACTACGAGCGTTGTTGTGAGATGCTTCTTGTCCGTTGCGAGAGATTTTTGCCCCCAAGACACTGAGTTTTCCTTCCAAATCCTCGTATCCTCTATCGAGATGATAGATGCGGTGAATATTGGTGTATCCTTTGGCAATCAAAGCTGCCAATACGAGTGCCGAACTAGCCCTTAAATCAGTCGCCATAACATCCGCACCGTTGAGTTCATCGACTTGATGTATCGCTGCAATGTTGCCTTTGAGCCAAATATCAGCGCCCAAACGATTGAGTTCGCTTACGTGCATAAAGCGATTTTCAAAGAGTCGCTCCTCAATAAGTGTATCGCCTTTGGAAACAATCGCCAAAGCCATAAATTGGGCTTGCATATCGGTAGGAAAGCCTGGGTATTCGGTTGTGGTGATATTAGCCGAGATAAGTACTTCTGGCGGATAAATGGTTACTTCATCATCGCTAATATCAAATTGACACCCCATCGATTCGAGTTTATCAATAGAGGCTTTGATGTGTTGGGCATTGACCTTTTTGAGTGTAATAGAAGATTTTGTTATAGCACCTGCACACAAATAAGTACCCGCTTCAATTCTATCGGGGATGATAGTGATAGGCGTTTTAAAATCAATGGCTTTGCCCCTACTACCCTCAATAGTAATCTCACTGCTACCTATACCTCGAATATCAATTCCTCCATCGACCAATATTTCGCACAGTTGTACCACTTCAGGTTCTTTGGCTGCATTGATGATAGTCGTTGTCCCATGAGCAAGCGCTGCTGCCATAATAGCGTTTTCGCTTCCTCCTACGGTAATCTTATCAAAAACAATCTTTGCACCCTTTAAACCATCGGGGGCACTTGCTCGAACGTATCCGTTTTTGATTTCAATGATTGCACCCATGGCTTCAAGTGCTTTGAGATGCAAATCAATAGGACGTTGCCCAATAGCACATCCACCAGGCAAAGAGACCTCACACTCTCCAAAACGAGCCAACAGAGGACCTAATACCAAAATGGACGCACGCATTTGTGAAACGATCTCATAAACGGCTTTTGTGGAGCTAATGGAGCGGTTGTTGATGGTGACACTGTGATTATCATGGTAACTCACTTTGCCTCCAAGCATCTCTACAAGCTTAAGAAGCGTTTTAATATCCACCACATTGGGTAAATTCTCAAGTGTAATATCTTTGTCACTCAATAGCGTCGCTGCAATGACGGGCAAAGCTGCATTTTTGGAGCCACTAATTATAACACTCCCACTGAGTTTGGCACCGCCTTCTATTGTTAAATAATCCATTATCCATCCTGCTTCAATACTTTTTTTACTGATGTTACGCAAAAATAGGAGCAAAGCCCCTACTTTTGGCAGGGACACAAGTGTCCCTTGCAACCCCCTGAAGCTACCCACACAGCGGGAGAGCGACAAGGTTTTACGCACTTTAAGTACGTAAGGTCAGTTTTTGATATGAAATTCTATCGAAATTATACTTTTTAACCATTTAGTAGATTATATTTACAACTATTAAGGATGTAATGGGTTGTTATATTATATAATATCGAAGATGTGTTGAGTTTAGTATGTGTGTGTAAAGAGAGGGGTTTTATGGTAGGTAGTATCGATAGAATTAAAGAACTTACCCAGCGAATTGATGAGAAGATTGCTCTTAAAGAAAATTTTAAGAGAATCGATAGAGGCAACACTCAAAAGCATGAGCAGCCCTCACCCAAAGATCATATCAAAGCCATACGTCATGGCAACATCAAAAAGGTTAATGATCTCTACATCAAATTAAACATCTATGAAAAATCGCCCGATTTTGGCGAGATTTTTATCTACAAAGCAATGAATCTTAGTGGGATTGGTCTCAAAGATGAGGATTTTGGCGATGTGCGAGATGGTAAATACATCCAAATCATCGCCATTACCTACGAACCCGATAAAAATGGCAAAAAAAAGGCAAAAAATGTCTCTTTGGGCTACTTTGGAAAAGCACAAACGCTCGAACCTGAACTCAAAAACGATATTATCGAATTTGTCTTACGATGGCGATACGAAAAGGCCTTTCAGACGCTAGAACACTACGAAGAGCTTATTGAGCGTCTTGATGAGCCTATTACGATAGAGCTTTAATGCCTTTAGCAAATCTCAACGCCCAGCAGCTCAAAGCTGCTACAACGCCATTGGGTGCTAATCTAGTCATTGCCAGTGCAGGGACGGGCAAAACCTCCACGATTGTAGGACGCATTGCCCATCTACTCAAAAATGGCGTTGAACCTAGCACTATCATTTTACTTACCTTTACCAACAAAGCTGCAGGAGAGATGATAGCACGTTTGGAGAAATTTTTTCCCTCGCAACTTATTAGCCAAATCGAATCGGGGACGTTTCACGCTATTGGTTATCGATGGCTTAAAAGTGCCTATCCTGATATTTCGCTCAAACAACCCAATGAGTTGCGTACCCTTTTTCGCTCTATTTATGAACGACGAGCCTTTAAGCGACTAGGATTACCCATTGAGCCTTTTAGTGCTTCGCACCTCTACGACCAATACAATCTCTATCAAAACGCTACACTTGAAAGCTTTGAAGCGTGGTTTGGCAACAAATACGAAGAGCATAAAATTTTGATGGATATCTATTTGGGTATTATTGATGAGTATGAAGCCACCAAAGAGGAGTATGGTTTTTTGTCGTTTAATGATTTGTTGCTCAAAACCCGTGAGTATGTTACCCATGTACGCCCCAATATTACCGAGGTACTTGTCGATGAGTATCAAGATACCAATACTCTTCAAGGGGCTTTGATCGATGATTTACGCTCACAATCGCTCTTTTGCGTAGGCGATTACGACCAAAGTATTTATGCTTTTAATGGGGCTAATATCGAAAATATCTCCACCTTTGACAAACGCTATCCCAACGCAACCATCCATACCCTTACCAAAAACTACCGCTCTTCGAGTGCTATTTTGGCACTTGCCAATCGTGTCATTGAACACAATGAGCGTATCTATCCCAAAAGTTTGGAGGTGGTACGTCAAGGAGAGTTTAGCAAACCCAAACTTCTCATATACGATGAGCTATTTGCCCAATACCAATCGATTGCACTAGCTATCAAAGACTCCTCTACGCCTTTTACTGATGTTGCTGTGATTTTTCGTAACAACTCCAGTGCCGATGGGATTGAAGCCTCACTTAGGGAGCTTAGCGTCCCCTCACGTCGCAAAGGAGGCACTAGCTTTTTTGATGCCAAAGAGATTAAGTTTTTGCTTGATGCGTTGGCACTGCTCAACAATCCCAAAGATATGATGGCATTTATCCATATTTTTGAGTACGCCAAAAATGTCGGTTCGGCTCTTTCACGAGAATTTTTTACCTCTATGGTACACTTTGGCAAGGGAAATGCGTTGCGTGGATTACTAGAACCCATCGAAAAAGAGCTACCCAAATTCAATCCTACCAAAAATGTGCAACTGGGACTCTTTGACGATGATTTGGAGATTGGCTCTCAAGCACGATTTACCTCAATGGCAATTTACGATGCTATCAAAAGACACCCTTTGCTCAAACATCCCCGTATTACCCACGAGGGCGTAACCTTTCTTAATTATTTTTATGAATTGATGATGCAAGTCTCCTCCTCCAATCCTCCCGCTTCGATTTTGAGAAAAGCCATTGATTCACGTCTCTATCACTACGTCGTCGAAACATTAGCCCTATCGCGTGCACGACTCAAAAACGGAGAGATAGATGAGGAACGCAAAAAACAAGCCATAGAACGCATTGAACGCAAAGCCAAACTGTTGCTTGACCTTGCCAAACACTATCAAGAGTTGGGACGTTTCATCAACGCCATGATACTCGGAGGCAATGAGCTAAGCGAGGGAGAGGGAGTTAATCTTTTGAGCGTTCATGCAAGTAAAGGATTGGAGTTTAAAGATGTCTATGTCGTTGATTTGATGGATGGACGCTTCCCTAATCGCAAACTTGCAGCCAAAAGTGGCTCGGATATCAACGAAGAGAGACGACTCTTTTACGTAGCCGTGACACGCGCTAGAGACAACCTCTACCTTTCCCTAGCCAAATACGATAAAATCAAAAAGATGGAGTTTGAACCCTCCGTCTTTCTCCATGAAGCTAAAATGATCGATAAAGATAGCGATTAATACTAAGTCACGTTTCATTTTTATCTATCATCTTTTTTAAATTAAGTTCTATTTGTCTATACTCCTCTGTTATTCCATGCTTTTTATTCTTGTTTTTTGGCTAAGGTGTTGAAAACCTATATCCATTCCACCACAACCCGAAAAGAGCGAAACTAAATTTTTCTTA
>DYTG01000029.1:13581-16580 GCA_020726085.1 Sulfurovum sp. | reverse complement strand
CCACAAAATATTACAAATCAACTTATTGATACAATTAATCTTAATCCTAAATCTTTTTGATTTGATACAAAAATTGATTTAAATAATTGAGTTTTATGATTTAAGAATGCTAATGTTGAAGATTTATGAATTAAGCATAAAGAAATGTTTGCTAAATAAAGATGGAATTGCATGGAAACAAAATTTGGTGAATTTTATGAATGTGGTTTTGGATAATTTGGAGGTAAGACCCCCTTTCAGATACCTACGGCACCTAATAGTTGAAAGTGTGCTGCTATGTTCCCATCCTGACACAGTCCTTCCAAATACCATTGCATAGGTCTAAAAGGAGGCACTCAAAGTATTGCTATAATACCCTCAATGCCTTCTTTGCTTGTGGAATTGATATTATAGCCAATTTCTTTTAAAGTTGCAAGATAAATGCACAATTTTGATAGTTTAAGCATTAAGCCCTTATAATACGCCATCAACCAAACCAAAGGCAACCCATGGTGCACAAGAGATTTAGAACCGTTAAAAAGGGGAGTACCCCAATTCAAAAGCCCCAACCCAATCAACCCAAACACCCCGCCATTGCCTCTATCGTGGATAGAATCAAAGCTTTAATCACCGATTTGTTTATGCTTCTTGTGCCTATCCTCTATGTCGTTTTTTATATGGTCATGGGAAGCCGTGAAGCCTTTGCACAGCATCAAGCGATAGGATGGATCTATATAATAGTACCCAATTTTATCATCGTGACACTCTTTTTGTGGAAAAAGCAACAAACCCCAGGAGCCAAAGCCTACAACATCCTACTTGTCGATAGAGCAGGAGAACGCCCCACGCTAGGAGCTATAGTGCTACGATACTACACCCAACTTTTGGGCTTTTTGACTATTATTGCAATCTTTTTACCTCTCTTTCGCAAAGATAAAAAATCGTTTCATGATCTTCTCTCTGCTACGCACTTTATATCGTTAGATTGATTGATGATTTACGCCCTTAGCCTCTTTTATCTCTTCTATTTTGCCCTTGTGGGTGTCTATGTCATCTTTATGCCCAAAGCATTGCTAAGCCTTGGATACAGCGAAGCCGACGTGGGCATCATCTTTGCTACTGCACCTTTGATGCGGTTTTTGATACCTTTTTTGTTTAAAAAGTACTTGGTGCTAAACACCGCTATTTTTGTTGGCTCTTTGGTTGCTACCTTCGGGGGGACTTTGCTTATCGCTCTATGGGTCAATAACTTTTGGCTATATTTGGTAGCCAATCTTATCTTTGGGGGTGCTATGGGTGTCGTGTTGCCCTATGTCGAATCAGTAGCGTTGGGCAAACTTTCACGCACCAAATACGGCAAAGTTCGCCTCTTTGGCTCGATTGGTTTTATGCTCGTTGCTTTGTGGTTGGGCAAAGTTTTGGTTGATTTTGAAGATGTTTTTATCTATCTTATCGCCAGTGCCTTTTTGACTTTGATTATGGGCTACTGGACGAGTCGATACGACGAGACGATGCACGATGAATCCAAAGAGCAAAACGCAACTTTTTCTATCCTTCAACATCGCTACTTTTGGCTCTCGGCTTTGCTAATGCAAATAGGCTTTGGGGGATTTTACAACTTCTTTACCATCTATGAAACCTCCCACGGTATTTCACTGGAGATAACAAGCTGGATGTGGAGCTTTGGGGTACTTTGCGAAATAGCCATGCTCTACTTTCAAGGACCACTGCTGGAACGAAATTTGCTCACCATTATCAAAATAGCCACCTTTTTGACAGCTATTCGGTGGCTATTGCTCTATCTTTTTCCTTTTAGCGAGATGATGGCGTTTGTGTCTCAAAGCTTCCACGCCTTTAGCTTCGCTCTCTACCACAGTGCTGCTATTACCTATATCTTCATGCTCTATACCCAAAAGCGACTGGCACAACAGTTTTTTTTGGGCATTACTTTTGGACTTGGCGGAAGCCTCGGGGCATTGTTGGCGGGATGGGTCTATGGCGAGTATCTCTTTTTGATTGAAGCCTCTATTACGCTTGTAGCCTTTGGTGTACTCTTTTTGCATTCATCCTACAAAGAGACTAAAACACTGCCTTAATCATCCCTGTAGGGATTTTTTATCCTTACAATATCTAAATCAATACTTTTTCAAAAATAATAACGATTATCATATTTATAATTTATTAAGCCTTGTTGTGAAATAATCTCGTTATTAATTTTATTTGATAATTATTATCGTAATCATAAAAGGATCTGAAATAGAGAAATTGTATCGTTGCCTTGAGGGACTCAATGTGAATCAGTCGCGTTCAAGAGAGGCAGTGTACCGTATATTAGCAGAAGAAAGTAGCTTTTTGAGTATTTATGACATTTTGGGGAAATTGGCTAATAATTACCCAAAAAAAGTTTCATTCAATACTGTCTATCGTCATCTAGCACTCTTTGTTGAGTGCAATTTGGTGGCGATACTTCACGACAACTTTAAACGCTCCTACTATGCACTTTTAGATGATACTCCACTGTTGGTATCTATGTGTCGTCGTTGCGGAAAGATAGAGAAACTAATGCTTGAAAGCTATACATTGAATGAGTCTTTGAACTGTTACGATTATATCACTTTTTATAAGTGTTGCCATACGTGTCGTTGTGCTAGAGAAAATTGAAATGAGCAAAGAGTTGAAAGTGTTGTAATCCTAGTCTCTAAGCCTCCTCTTTGCTCTTTTGAGTTTTGCTCAAATAAATTATTAGGACACATTATGTTAAGTCAAAAAATGTATGAAAAAATGAACGATCAAATGATGTTGGAATTTAAATCTTCCAATCTCTACAAGTCAATGGCATCGTGGGTACAATTGCAAGGTTTTAGTGGAGCTGCTAAATTTCTCAATGCTCATGCAAATGAAGAGATGCAACACATGAATAAACTCTTTGATTATATCAATGAAACGGGTTCTCAAGCAATCATCAAATCCATGGATGCTCCTTTGGCTCAATTTACTTCACTCAAGGAGGTCTTTGAAAG
>DYTG01000029.1:0-13481 GCA_020726085.1 Sulfurovum sp. | reverse complement strand
AAAGGAATTTTGGACAAATTTGAGATTATTGGAATAGAAGGGCGTGGAGCCTTTATGCTTGATCGCGAGATTGGTAATTTGCTTACAAAATAGGAAAATCTTATGTCAAAACCTCAGCTCCAACAAGGGTTACGCAAGATACTTTATCCGTTTGGAAATGTTAAAAAGTCACAATAACGCATCTGTCCTATTTTAAAAGTATTGCAGATGTGACACAAAAATATCGACCGTTTGGAGGCTATTAAAGCCATCAAAGAGATTATAAACGATTAATCTAATTTTACACAAAAAGGAAAAAAAATGAAAAAATTTACAACATTAGGTCTCATCTCTATCGTTACAGCTTCACTGTTAAACAGTTGTGGCGGAGGTAGTTCAACCACTCAAACAACAACCGACTCAACCAAGCAGACAAATGGATACAGAGCAACTTTTGAATCCATGCCTATTGGTGGTCAAGTTGAGGAGTTAATGGGTGGTATTATTGGGATTGCAGATGAAGTAGGAAGTGGTAAAATAGGGGATCCACTAGGGGAAAGCATCGACAAAGCCAATACAACTTTGGTAGAGTCACAATTTTCATGGAACTCTACGATGGATTTTTACAATAATATCATCAGTGTCAAAAATGTATGGAGTGGTGGACTGTACGATATTGCATACAAAACACACCCCAATGAGGCTCAAAATATCACTCAAATCATCGAAGAGGCACTGAAGCTTTTGATTGCAATTAGTGATGAGAATAGCGATGGTGTACTTACAACTTCGGATCTTATTGCCAATGGCGGTCAAATGGCTTTTAGACAACAAATACTTAACCAAAGCGGACGTACAAAAATTCAAGCAGCTCAAGATAAACTCCTAGAACTTTGCAAAGAACTTGAAACCATCAAACCACTCCTCGCCCCAACCGCTCAAGACACTACGCTCACACATAATATCATTACCAATGTTATTATCAAAAGCTATACCGAACTCTTAACACAATCCGATGCCCTTCTTGCAACACTTACACAACTCAAAGAGACTCCCACTGTCGAAAATCTTCAAAAGGCACGAGAGGCATGGAGGGCAACTAGAAAACCTTGGGAGGCAAGCGAAGGGCATATATTTGGACCTGTGGATACTTTGGGTATAGATCCAAAAGTCGATAGTTGGCCCGTTGAGATTAGCTCACTTGATGGTGCATTGGGCGGATACGATGCATCTTTTACTTCCATTGATGGTTTTCCTGTTACTATGAAAGGGTTTCACGCTATAGAGTATCTACTTTTTGGAGACGGGAAGACACTAGAAGATGAAACGACAACTCTAGAACGCCTCCTTGCTCCCGTAGGAGAAGAGAGCGCGGAGGATAAAATTCGTTTAATCTATCTTGAGGCATTGGGAAAATCATTTCGTAAAGATATTGCCAAACTCGTTGAGGCTTGGTAATGAAAAATGTAAATCTATACTCCTTGAGCCTTGTAACACTACTGGCATTAAGTTCTTGCGGTGGGGATAGTAGCAATACTAACTCCACTGTTGATTCCAATGCCTCACTATCCCATCATTTTATTAATGTAAAAATTTTAGGCGGAGAGACGACAGATGCGGGATACACAAGCTCTACTCATGCTTATTCACAACCCGCTGCTAATCTCAAAGATGAGCTATTGGATTTGCACTTTCAAGGAGATACCAACTTTGAAACCTCCTTTATCGGTACAAACGATAGCCAAAACTTTTTAGCAGGTTTGGGACCTGTGCAAAACAATAGCAACTGCAACGCCTGTCACCAACGAGACGGACGAGCCAATTTACCAGTATTAGAACACCTCGCAGGACTTGATAGCTATATCTTGCAAGACTCGAATGGCTACTACAAATTAGGCGATACTGGAATGTTTTTACGTATAAGTATTGAGAATAATACGATAAATACGCAAGAAAAAAACGAGAGCAACTTTTGGGGTTCTCCTATTGCTGTACCCAATTTTTCCGATCAACTCTTTCATCGAGGCTCTACTGGTGTGCGTGTCGACGAAAACAACAAAACCATCTCACAAGGGAGCGGACAAGCTGATGTATGGATGAAATACAAATACACAACTTTTACGTATCCCGATGGAGAGAGCATAGAGCTTTCGCAACCACTCTTTTTTGTCGATAATCCCTACGACGCACCCGATAACCCCAATAAGTACAATCCTATCAGCATAGAAGACAATGCCACAAGCAGACTTTTTAAAGAGGATGTAAAATTGGGTGCACGTATTGGGATGCCCGTCTATGGTCTAGGACTTCTTGCTGCTATTGATGAACGTGATATTTTAGCTTTGGCTGATGTCAATGATAGCGATGGCGATGGAATTTCAGGCAAACCCAATTGGGTTTTTGACAAAGAGAAATATGATGTATGCAAAAAGGCTAATGACTGTAAACAAAACCCACCCCTCACATTGGGTCGCTTTGGATGGAAAGCCAATACACCCACAGTAGCCCATCAAGGGTTGGGTGCATTGCGAGGAGATATGGGAGTAACCAATCCGCTCTTTTCTATGGAGAATATTGCCAACACCGATTTGTTAAGTAACTACAAAGCACGAAACCCAAATTTTAGCACCTATTGTGATAGCAATACAACCGATGCCAATTTGGAGTTCTCACAAGCGGTAATTTTCTATAGCGAAACACTCTCTGTACCACCACGACGAGATATTAACAATAGCGACATACAAGCGGGTGGGTTGCTTTTTGAGCAAATTGGATGCGTCAAATGTCATACGCCCTCTTTTGTCACAGCAAGCAATTTTCACTCATTTTCACGCAATGGTGAACGCATTGAAGAACTTGAAAATCAAACCATATACCCCTTTAGTGATATGCTTCTCCATGATATGGGAGATGCCCTCTCAGACAACAGAAGAGACGGCGATGCATTGGGTAACGAATGGAAAACAAGACCCTTGTGGGGTATTGGTGTAACACAAGTAGTCAATCCAGGAGCTGGATTTTTGCACGATGGAAGAGCAAGAACCCTCAAGGAGGCGATCTTGTGGCACGGCGGAGAGGCACAAGGCACCAAAGAGCGTTTTGTGAATTTAAACAAAACAAAACGAGAACAAATTATTAAATTTTTAGAAAGTTTATAGGAGTAAAATATGAAAAAACAGAGACTTGCTATTGTATTGGCGGGATTAATAGCTACCGTGCCTTTGGCGGCAATAGATTTGGAAAAGATGGAGATATACGGCTACGGAACGCTTTTGTATAGTCAATACGATTACCTACCAAACTATCAACAATCACCCAAAAATAGAGCCAAAGTCGATTTTGAACGCTTTATTATTTCACCACGATTTATCATTAGCGACAATCTTAAACTCGTAAGTGAAATAGAGTTTGAACACGGTGGAGTGGGTGCGACCATGGAATATGATACACTTGAAGAGTTTGGAGAGTTTGAGAGTGAAATAGAGAGTGGGGGCGAGGTTATAGTCGAAGAGGCTTATTTGGATATTACCTATCAATCGTGGCTCAATTTCAAAATAGGACACATGGTTATCCCCATAGGTCTCAACTCTCAACGCCATTTGCCCAATCTCTATCTATCGACGCACAGAAACATCTCTGAAACGACTATCTTGCCAGATACATGGCACGAAACAGGAGTAATGGCGTATGGCACAATCGCTAAGAACCTCAACTATCAAGCCATGATTATGACAGGACTCAATTCAGAATATTTTGATTCAGCCAATTGGATTAAATGGGGTAATCAAAAGAGTTTTGAGTATGTCAATGCCGACGATTTGGCGTTTGCTTTACGACTTGATTACGGAGATACAACACGTTCACACATAGGAGCCTCCATCTATTTTGGCAATACAGGTGCCAATCGTACCAAAGAACAGCTCGATAGTGATGGGAGCGTTACACTCATGGAGCTTCATGGCGTATATGATGAAGACAATATAAGACTCCGTGGACTCTTTTTGTGGGGGGAGTTAAGTGACTCTCCCGCTATCACGACGGCTAATAGTGGTTTGCCCAATGCACTCGAAGCCAAACGAACTCCCGTTGCTAGTGAAGCCTTGGCTTGGTTTGTAGAAGCAGGATACAATATCGCTCCGATATTGGGACACCAAAAAGCAATTATTCCTTTTGTGAAATACGATTTTGTTGATAGCATGTATAAAACACAAGACGGTGTACAAGATTTGGCACGGTACGAAAATACAATTGCTACTGTAGGGGTAAACTACTACTTCAATGAAAATGTAGCCTTCAAGCTAGACTACTCTCGCAACGTCAATGGAGATAGCTCTATTGAAGATATGGATAGCGTAACGCTTAGTGTAGGATACCAATTTTAATCATGGAAGCGGCATTTATTATAGCCTTTAGAGAGGGAATGGAAGCATTTCTTATCGTAGGAATCATTCTAGTACTTCTTAAAAAACTCTCACTTGAAGCGATACAAAATTATGTATGGGGAGGAGTACTATTAGGGCTTGTGGTTTCTATTGTGCTGGGTTTTGTATTGAGTGTTGTTATTGATGGTTTTGAGAGTGAAGATTTACAATACAATATCTCACTTTTTGCATTAGCCGTCGCAATTATACTGCTAACATATATGATACTTTGGATGCAAAAGGGATTAAGCAAAAAAGGGCTAGAAACCAAAATAACACAAAGCAACAATCATAAAATTCTCATTTTTGTATTGATTTTTAGTGCAATTTTTAGAGAGGGACTGGAGACAGTACTTTTCTCCTTTACACTTGCTATGAATGGGACAGCGTCCAAAGATATCTACATAGGACTTGCAAGTGGCTTTGTTCTTTCTGGGATGCTTATTGCAATACTTTTTAAAAGCACCATAGGAGTACCCATTAAACAATTTTTTACCTACAGTCGTTATCTTATTGTACTTATCGTTTCGGGACTTGTGGCACTTTTTATTAAGGGTTTACAAGCCTATGAATACCTGCCCACCTTTAGAGCCCCACTGTTTGATAGTACTTTTTTGATTGCCAACGACTCTACACTGGGTAAATTTTTGGGAGTCTTAATAGGATACGATGCCACCCCCTCTTTGTTGCAATTTTCAAGCCAAATTGCCTATACGGTACTTATTTTAACTTTTCTATCTTTTCAAAACAGGAGAAATTGATGTCTGTATTAATACTAAGGGGAGACAATATTTCCCCAATTAAAAATCTTCTATTGAATTTGGGTGCAAAAGTTATTGACCCTTGGGATGACAGAAACTATAAAAACGGTTCAAAAAAACATAGAAAAATTCCATCCAAAACGGATATAATTTTAGTACTTACCAATTTTTTAAACCACAATGCCATGAAGCACTACAAAAAGGAGGCAAAAAGAAAAGAGTTGCCACTTATCTACTCAACTCGCAATCTTCATTTCGTCAAAGATGCCTTTACCAAAGTGATAGATAACTATTCATCCACTTCACCTATTTGTCATGCTTATCACCAATTCAACCAATGTTCCAAAGGAAAAAAACTATGAAAAAACAGCTCTTAGTAATACTTATACCCCTATATATTTTTGCGTGTCCTTTTGATGAAGCAGATATAGAAGTCACGATTGTTGCACACAACTCAATCACAAACACCTTGAAGGAAAGGGATTTTGTTAAAACACTTGAGACTATCAAAGCCAATAAAAAGCTCTATACATACTTTGAAGGACTCAAAAAAGATACATTCTATCAACCGCTTATTCAAGCTACTCAAACAAAAGATACAAACAAAATCAACACATTGTTGCAAAAAATACTTTATTTGGAAATTGAAGAGCTATTGGACAAAGTTGAGCAAGAGTTTACCAACTATCAAAAATCAAGACTGCTCATTGTCAAAACCAAAAAACATCTCAATGTATTAACTCAAGAAAAAACAGCGTTGGAGTATATCAAAAAGATACTTGAATCTATTGGCAACCCTGGATTGATGGGAGTTGGACACAAAAACCCAAACAAAGAACTCTTTTTAGAGTACAAAAAAAAGCTTCTTGAAAAAATCGCAATGCACTCACAAGCATCCATTTAACGTAAAAATACCCTTTGAGCGTGAGTGATAGCTAGTGCCATGGCATCGGTAATATCAAAGGGTTTGATCTCTTTTTTAATTCCCAATATATGCCTTACCATAAAAGATACCTGCTCTTTGGTCGCTTTAGCTTTACCCGTAAGGGCTTTTTTGACTTGCAAGGGAGTGTATTCATGAAAGTAACCCACCTCTTGTAAAATTTTGAGCGACAAAGCACCCCGAAACTGAGCCAACTTTAAAACCGTCTTAGGATTATGCGCATAAAAAATATCCTCTATAGCCACCTCATCGACAGGATTAGATTTGAACACAATATCCAATCCCTCTACCAACTCTATGATTTGCTCTTGCAAGTTTGTGGCTTTAATTTTGATAATACCCGCTTCAAGAAGTGAATAACTTCGCTTCTCAATTTTGAGTATACAATAGCCTAAATTACGGCTTCCTGGGTCTATTCCTAATAGATTCATTCACATCTCTTTTCACATAGTGAATAGTTTTTTTCAACCCTCACCTTTGCCCATATTTTAGCTAAATTAAGATAAAATTACCAAAACTTATTCACATTAGGTACTTTATGAATCTTGGACAAAAAATTTTACTGGAGCTTAAAAAAGAGATTAGTTTAAGCGATTATGATCGCTACATCAAGCCACTTAGCTACGATATTGACAACTCTCGTAGCAATATCTCCTACTATTACGCTCCCAATTTGCTCGTTGCCAAATGGATTCGCACCAAATTTAGTGACAAAATAGCGCACCTTTTTGAACTCCAAAGCGGTATTCGTCCCAAAATAAAAATCGAAGTCAAAAAAAACAAATCGCACACGCAATCAGCTCCATCAGGCGAAATCGCCGACAACAGTGCCAAGCGTATCTCTTCTAAAAGTACTATCCTAAACCCCTCTTTTACCTTTGAGAGCTTTATTGTAGGAAGTTCCAACCAGTTTGCCTTCACTACCGCTCAAAGCGTAGCTCAAAAACCAGGTCGCCAATACAATCCTCTCTTTTTATACGGCGGAGTAGGACTGGGCAAAACTCATCTGCTTCAAGCTATCGGGAACTATCACCTTCACCTTGGCAAAAAAGTCATCTACACCACCCTTGAGCAATTTATGAACAAATTTACCTCTCACCTACGTTCTCAAAGCATGGATAGGTTTCGTGATCACTTTAGAGAGTGCGATTTGTTGCTTATTGATGATGTGCAATTTTTGAGTCGCAAAGAACAAACACAAGAGGAGTTTTTTCACACCTTCAACGAACTTCACACCGCCAACAAACAAATCGTTATCACCGCCGATAGACCTCCCAATAAAATTGCGGGATTGGTTGATAGGCTCAAAAGTCGCTTTGAGTGGGGGCTTTTAGCTGATATTCAACCCCCAGGGCTTGAAACCAAAATCGCTATTATCCAAAAAAAGTGCGAACTTGATGGGATAGTACTCAATAATGATGTAGTCAATTACATCGCCAGCAATATGGGATCAAACATTCGTGAAATTGAAGGCACTATTATCAAACTCAACGCCATGAGTTCTATTCTCAATCAAGAAATCACCCTTGAATTTACACAAAATGCGATACGAGACCAACTCCAAGACAAAAAAGAGTCGCTCAACATTGACGATATAGTAAACTTCATCGCCACCGAACTCAACGTCAAACCCGCCGACATCAAATCCAAAAAACGCAACAAAAATATCGTCAATGCCAGACGTATCTCTATCTATTTGGCTCGAAATCTCACCACAAGCTCTATGCCCCAAATTGCCGTATATTTTGGGATGAAAGATCACACCGCTATTAGCCACTCAATGCGTAAAATCAACGAAATTGTCGAAAACGACGACAACTTCAAGCTTCTTTTAGAAGAGCTAGAGAATAAAATCTCTGCAAATAAAATTAAATTTGATTAAAAAAAAGATATAATCGCAAAAGTGAACCAATGTGAATAAAAAATTTTTCATTGCATCAGTGTAGTAGCCCAAAAATGCGTAGTTTCTTTACTTTTTCACATTTTCATCGCATACTACTACTGCTACTATTTTTTATCTAATATACTAGGAGAGTTTCATGAAAATTATCGTTCAAAAATCCATTATCGAATCCATACTTATCAACAGTGCACCCTTTTTGGAAAAAAAAGATGCTTCGCAAATTACTTCACATATGTTAATCAATGCACACTCCAATGGTATTACCGCTCAAGCAACTGATTTGGAGTTTGGAATAGAAATCAAAACCAATGCTATTGATATCCATGAAGTAGGTAGCTTTACCGTTAATGGCAAAAAATTGCTCGAGATTATACGCATCCTTAACGATAATGAGATTATCTTTGAGATAGAAAACGAAGTGTTACATATCCTACAAGGCAGCTCCAAATTTAAACTCCCTACTTTTGATAGCTCCACCTTTCCGCTCTTTCCTACCAAAGAGAACAAATCGACTATCTCTATGGATTCCTTAGCCCTTATCAAAAATCTCAAAAAAATCTCTCCCGCTATTGATACTAACAACCCAAAATACGAACTCAACGGGGCTTTGATAGATATCCAAAAAGAAAAAACCTTCATAGTAGGAACCGATACGAGACGTTTGGCTATTGCCTCAATTGATAATCCATCGCAAACGGAACTCTCGCTTATTATCCCCAAAAAAACTATCCTAGAGATTGAAAAACTCTTTTTGGATCAAATCACTATCTATTATGATAGCCAAGAACTTATCATCGAAAATGATAAATACTCCATCTATACCAAACTTATCAATGGAAAATTCCCCGATTACAATCGAATCGTCCCCAAAGAAATCAAAAACTCCTTTGAATTTCCCAAAAAAGAGATGCTCCAAGCCATTAGAAAAATCACCACCGTATCGCAAGATATCAACATGAGACTAACCCCCAATATGATTTACTTCACCTCTTTAATGCAAAACTCTCAAAATCTCGAAGCCAAAACAGAGCTTCCTTTGGAGATTACTATTGATTATGAACTTGAACTCAATTTTAACGGTCGCTACCTCGTAGAGTTTTTATCACAAATTGATAATCCTACCTTTATTATCGGTATCAACGAAACAAGATTGCCCTTTACAGTTAAAGATAATAACTTTATGACTATAATTATGCCTATCATAAATTAAAGGCAATGTTTTGGAGAATAAAAAATACATATTTATCACAGGTGGGGTACTGAGTTCACTGGGCAAAGGAGTTACAGCTGCAAGTATAGGGACACTGCTTAAACATGCAGGTATGCGTATTGGTGTATTAAAGCTTGATCCCTATATCAATGTCGATCCAGGAACAATGTCACCACTTGAACACGGTGAAGTTTATGTCACGCAAGATGGGGCCGAAACCGATTTGGATTTGGGTCACTATGAGCGATTTTTGGATACTTCACTGACACGGCACAGCAACTTCACAACGGGTCAAATCTATAAAACCGTTATCGAAAATGAGCGAAAAGGGAAATATTTAGGAAAAACAATTCAAATTGTCCCTCATATTGTTGATGAAATCAAAGAGCGTATTTTATTGGCAAGTGAACATAAAGATTTGCTTATTGTTGAACTAGGCGGTACAACAGGAGATATAGAAGGGTTGCCCTTTTTGGAAACGATTCGACAAATGAAACATGAGTTTGGAAGCAATAGCGTTTTTAATATCCACGTCACGCTTTTACCCTATCTCAAAAGTGCAGGAGAACTCAAAACTAAACCAACCCAACATTCCGTTCAAGAACTTCGACGACTAGGCATTGCACCCCACATGATAGTATTGCGTTCGGAACATTTCATCCCCAATGACCTCAAACGCAAAATCGCTTTTAGTTGCGATGTCGATGTTGATTGCGTGATTGATGCGATGGATTCGCCTAGTATCTATCAAGTACCGCTTAACTTTTTGCAACAAGATATTATCGCACCCATCTCCAAACGCCTCAATTTGGGCGAACTTAGCCCTGATATGGACAAATGGAGCCAATTGGTCAAAACCATTATCTCCCCCAAAGATAGCGTAACCATCGCCTTTGTGGGTAAATATCTTGACCTCAAAGAGTCTTATAAATCACTCACCGAAGCACTTATCCACGCAGGTGCTCATTTGAATTGCAAAGTAAACATCAAATGGGTTGATAGCGAAAAAATAGAAGATGAAGGCGTACTCAAATTCCTTGCAGGAGTTAATGGCGTGTTGGTTGCAGGTGGATTTGGTGAACGGGGTGTTGCGGGTAAAATGCTTTGCATTGCTTATGCTAGAGAAAATAAAATACCCTTTTTGGGAATATGTCTGGGTATGCAACTTGCCATGATAGAGTTTGCTCGTAATGTCTTAGGGCTTAAAGAAGCAAATTCAATGGAGTTTAATGAAGAGACCCAAGAACCCGTTATCTATCTTATTGATGAGTTTATCGACAGCAGTGGAACCAAACAAGTACGCACCACCACTTCTCCTCTTGGTGGCACGATGCGTCTAGGAGAGTATGAGTGCAAAATCAAAGAAGGTAGCAATCTCCACAAAGCTTACCAAAGCTCGGTCATTTATGAACGCCATCGCCACCGATACGAAGCCAATCCGCTCTATCGCCAAAGATTTGAAGATAATGGCTTAAGCATTACAGGAGAGTCACAAGGACTTATTGAAGCCATTGAGATACCCAATCATCCATGGTTTTTGGGGGTGCAGTTTCATCCTGAGTTTACCTCACGACTCCAAACACCCAATCCCGCTATCTTTAGCTTTGTTCAAGCCTCGCTTGATAATAGAGAATGACAACACGCTATCCCTCAATTGAGTCATTGGAGCAACTTCAAGCGATGCTTTCAAGTCGTTTCGATGAGGGATTTTTGAGCCTCAAAGATTTGCCCCATCCTCATACTCTCAAAGATATGCAAAAAGCCACAAAACGTATCGCTCAAGCTATTGATGAGAAACAAAAAATTGTTTTGATTGGGGATTATGATGTCGATGGAGTAGTCTCTACGGCTCTTATGAAGCTTTTTTTTGATGAGATAGGGGTTGTGCTTACCACTATCATTCCAAACCGTTTTAGGGATGGTTATGGACTTAGCAGTGCTATTATCCCTCGTATTGCCGATTTTGATTTGGCTATCACAGTAGATAACGGTATCTCAGCGGTAGAGGCTGCCAAACTGTGTCAAACGTTGGGTATTGAACTCATCATTACCGACCATCACCTCTTGCCTCCTATTTTGCCCAATGCCTATGCGATAGTTGATCAAAAACAGAGCGATTGTCCTTTTCCCTACAAAGAGATTTGCGGTGCTCAAATTGCGTGGTATCTTATCGCTTCGCTTAAAATCGAACTAGGAGTTGAGGTCGATACCAAAAGCTATTTGGAACTCGTAGCCATTGCCATAATCGCCGATGTCATGCCTCTCAAACATATCAATCGTGCCATGGTCGTAGCGGGGTTACAACGCATCAATCAATCCACCTACCCTGCCCTAAGGGCTATCAAAGAGAAGTTTGGAAAAGAAAGCATAAGCAGTGAAGATGTTGGCTTTTTAATCGCTCCACTACTTAACTGCGCGGGGAGAATTGAAGATGCCTCTTTTGCATTGGATTTTTTAATTGCACGCAATGCTTATGAAGCACACAGCGCACTTGAAGTTTTGATAGCTTTTAATACCCAGCGTAAAAGCATTGAAGAGTCTATTGCCCAAAAAGCTATTGCAAATGCCAATCCTAATGAAAATATTATCGTTACTTACGGAGAGGAGTGGAGTGAGGGCGTTGTGGGCATTGTGGCCGCACGAGTTGTCAATCACTTCAAAAGACCTGCTATTATCCTTTCGCAAAAAGGCAATCAACTCAAAGGAAGCGGTCGAAGCTACGGAGAGTGCGATTTGTTTGAGATAGTCAGCGAATCCAAGGGGTATTTGGAGAAATTTGGAGGACACAAGGCCGCTATTGGACTAAGTTTAAAGCTTGAAAACTTTGAAAATTTTAAAAACGCTTTGCATAAAAGCTACCAAGAGAGGGAGTATAGCCAAAATAACGTAGATGACTCTATCGTTGGCTCTATTGGTTTTGATTTGATTGATTTTCGCTTGACTAAGATATTGAGTCAATACGAGCCTTATGGGCATGAAAACAGCAAACCAAAATTTATAACCTCCGATGTAGAGGTAGTCCATTTTGATAGAATAGGTAAAAATCAAGAGCATTTAAGGATGATTGTATCGCACTATGGTATCCATTTAAGTGCTATTAAATTTAAATGCAAACGAGAGATGAAGATAGGGGGGCGTTTGGACATAAGCTATTTTGTCAATGAAAATCACTTTCGAGGTGAAGTCTCTCTTCAATTGATGATTGATGAGATAATACAAAGAGATTAAATGCAACGTTATCACTATAGCTACCATGAGTTTAGACGAGATTTAAAAACCTTAACGCACAAGATTGATGAAGAGTTTGATACTTTATTGCCTATCGCACGAGGAGGATTAAGCATGGGACAACTTTTGGGTGAATATTACGCTATTCGCAAAGTCTATGCTATCAATACGATAGGCTATGACAATACCCAAAAGCTCAAAAGCGTTGAGGTGTTGAATCTGCCCGATCTAAGCGATTCGCATCGTATTTTAATCCTTGATGATATTATCGATAGCGGTGATACCATCAAAGCGGTACTAAAGAGACTCCAAAGACTATACCCTACCAAAATCTTCAAAGTCGCATCCATTTTTTACAAACCCAGTGCTTCAATTGAGCCTAACTATTGGGTACGAGAGGCTAAGGGATGGATTGATTTCTTTTGGACGGTTGATCTAAGAGAGCAGGTTTAACCCATACCCTCTTACCATCAAACACTACACCAAAGGCTAAAGTGTTGTTGTAGCCTCTTTTGTGTACCTCCCAAACATAAGCTTTTTGCTCTATCTGCTCTATAGCACTCTCTAAAGCTTTTTCTTGAGTTTCATTCATGCCAATCTTTTTAAGCTCTATAACCAAAGCCAGTTTTGATTTATCGTGTTTGTGCAAAAGCATAATATCAACCCGTCCATAACCTGCTTCTTTATTGGAAATCACCTCATAATCGTTGAGATTGACAAGTAACCCTAAGAAAAAGGCGTGATAGACACTCTCAATAGTTTTGGCGGTATCGTAAAAGGAGAGGGTATCACGGACAAACTCACTAAAAATCTCTTCAAAAAGCTCCAAATCTCCTTGGGTTAAAGATTTCAGAAGGATTCTAAGTCTAGGGTTTGCAAACTTCTCACTTATCCAATGGGCAATGATTTTTCTAAAGATATAACGACACTCCTCATTGACAATAGAGAGTTGGCAAATATGCTCCCCCAGCTCCCATCTTTTGGAGGTGTATTTGAGATACCCACTAAAAAACAAAAACGAATAGAGCATCTCTTC
>DYTG01000028.1:9532-16841 GCA_020726085.1 Sulfurovum sp. | reverse complement strand
AAATAATATAATGGTGTTGCAACGCAAAGGGGATATTATAGAGACGATAATGCCCTAAATCAAAATTATCTAAAGCAGTTGATTGGGGGCAATTTGTTTGAGTACATAGATAAGCTTGATAGAGATCATCGCTACAATAATCTCAAAGAGTGAGGCTAGGATGAGTTGGTAGTAGGTCAAAATATCAATCATACGCACCTCATAGCCAATCGTAGCTACAGCAATCATAAGCGTAAGGGGCATAGAGAGCGAAAGAGAAGCCAAAAATGCATCGCTTTTGCCACCAATAGCGTGCAAAACATATCCCCCTGCGATACGAGAAGCTATCATAATGCCCATAATAAGTAACGCTCCACTCACAATTCCCTCAAGGGCAAGGGCTTTGAGGTCAAAAGAGGCACCCACATAGATAAAAAAGATGGGTACCAAAAATCCAAATCCCAAACTTGACATCTTCTCTTCGAGCCGTTTTTCGTGATGAAAAAAGGTAGAGATAGCCACTCCAGCGATAAATGCTCCAAAAGCTACCTCCAAATGCAACAGCAACATAATGGCAATGAGAATAAAAAAGAGTGCGATAGCGAGGCGGATGTTTTGATCGCTGGTATCATCGTGGGGCATTAAAAAGTTTTTCAATTCAGGATACCACCAAAAAACCACTCGCAACAAACGGTAAGCGATATAGATAGCCAAAATAAAGAGTAACAAATAGCCCATTTTCACCAACAATTCAAATCCAAATCCTACCATAATAGCAGCGTCAATTACCGTAAGTGCTGCGATACTAATCACCTCTCCAATCACACCTACAATAAAAGCCAGTTGTATCCAATTTTCATCTTTGCCGTACTCTTTGGAGAGGGTTGCTAGGATACCGATAGAGATAAGAGGCATGGAGACAATCACAATGGCATTAAGCCCAAAGGCAAATCCTAATACCGTAGTAAAAAAGGTCATAAGAGCCAAAAAAACGAGGGATTTTTGCAAAATTATTTTGGGAGAGTTGATAATTTGTTTGAGATTGACCTCCATACCTGCTAAAAACATCAGATACAAAAAGCCTACTTTGGCAAGTATATCAAAGTATTCATGCGTACTCACCAAACCCCAATAGGTCACAAGCGAACCCAAAATGATTTCAATAGGAGGTGTGGGGATTTTGACAAGCTTAGAGATATAGGGTGATAGCCATATCAAAAAGGAGAGCGTAAGGATTATGGAGATACTGTTATCGCTTGCAGCCACTTGCTATCCTATAGCCCAATTGCTCCAACATCTCTCTATCTCTGTGGGGTTCTTCTCCTGTCGTAGTGAGGTAATTGCCTATCACAATGGCATTGGCTCCTGCTTCAAAAATGGCTCGTTCATTGCCCCCAAACATTCGCTCTCTTCCACCTGCTATCATCAGTAGTCGCTCCTCTCCCAACCTTTGACGCATAGAGGCGATAACTTCTAAGGCTTGGCTTTGGCTAATATTGCAGGTTTTGATAGGCAAAGAGGGGTTGGGGTGATAGAAGTTTAGCGGTACAGACTCGGGATTGAGCGATGCAACCGCCTCCATCAAAACCTCCCTATCTTCCTCGCTCTCGCCCATTCCAAAAATCCCACCGCAACAGAGCGCCAAACCTACTGATTTGACATTTTGAGCCGTGATGTAACGCTCCTCCCAGCTATGGGTAGTGCAAATGGTTGCGTAGTACTTTTGGGAGCTTTCAAGATTGTGATTGTAGCTATCAATACCGTGAGCTTTGAGGTAGCTTAGTTGCTCCTTCGTAGCCGTGCCGTTACAAGCGATGAGATTGAGTCCATCGATTTGGGATTTGATGGCGTGGGCAGTTTGGGCTACAAACTCTACCTTTTTATCATCCAACCCTTTCCCTGCGGTAACAAGGCAATAGCCCAAAGCTCCATGGCTCTTGGCGATTTTGGCTTGAGCTACAATCTCTTCTATTTTTTTGTAGCCGTAGCGTTCTATATCGGCTCTGTAGCGTACACTTTGCGTGCAAAATTGGCAATCTTCGTTGCAATTACCGCTTAGTATGTTGTTGATGGCGCATAAAAATATCTCTTTCATGAAGTAATTATACAACAACTACACCAAAATAGGGTTAATGGTAGAGATTTTATAACTTCTATTAAGATATAATTAGCATTAATTTTTTGGTTCAAAAGGATATATCATTAAACGCATTACTTTTACATTTTTGGCATGGGTTGCTTTGGCTGCTTGTGCGTATGGGGTCAATAGCTCCTTTGGAAGAATCGTCATTGATAAGTACAAAAATGAAGCAATGGCAAACAGTTCGATTGAGGGCTTTAATGATATTTTGCAAAGCGAGCCAACACTTACCATGCTCAAAGAAAAACACTCTTTTGTTATCAACAAAAAACAAGTTGAAGGGGGTGAGTATATGGTCTTTTTGGAGCCTTTTTACGATGATGAGGTATTGGCAAATGTTTACTACAGTATCAAACGCTACTTTCCCAATGCTATCGTCACACGAGAAAAATCTCCACAAGATCTTATTATGGGTGAAGAGACTCAGAGTAAAATAGACAACTATCACAAGCCTAATCAGACCAAAACCGTTGTGATTACCCAAGACTCCTCTACGATTTATCTATGGATTATTATTGTTTTGTTGATGATTATCAGCGGAGGGATTTTTTACTACTATACACGTCACATCAAAATAGTACAAGAGGAGTATCAAAAGATAGTCAATAAAAACGCCAAGCTTGAAGAGTCGCAAAATCTTCTTCTGGCTACCGTAAGCCAACGTATCAAAGAGTCCGTAGAGACGATGGTAGCCGAAAGAGAGAAGTTTTTTAATCGAAGCGTTGATGAGCTTTCAACCGATATTATCAAGCGAACATCAAGCCGTTTCAAAGATGCCGATGAGCTTTTGCTTGACACTACAAGCGATCTTATTATTTTCTTGCAACTTAAATCCAAAAAAATTGAAGTCGTTGCGGAGCTTTTTAATATCAACAATATCCTCAATGAAATTTCGGGACAGATTTTACAAAAGCACAAAAATCGCAACATTGAACTTATTTTTGATGTCAATAACAACGTACCCCAACTCCTCGTAGGCGATTCCAATCACATTAGCAAAGTGCTTCTCAATATCTTTGAACAAGCCCTTAAAACGACTCGAACGGGGGAGATTAAGTTGATGATTGATACTCTTTCGATGCAAAACGATGATATTAATATCGAAATTAAGATTATAGACAACGGAGAGGGCATAGAAGAGAAGTGGCTCTCCAAACTCTTCGTTCCTTTTTCAAGCGAAAACATTACGCAAATGGATCAAGACAATTTGGGACTCTATATCGCTAAAGAGCTTATCTTTTTGATGGGAGGAGAGATACGAGCCGATAGCAAACACGGTGAGGGGAATATTTTTACCATCAAACTCCCGCTCAAAATTGATAAAAGCACCCAAGTCGCCGCCTCATCGCAATCGAGACTGGGTGTCAAAAAGGTGTTGATTATTGAAAAAAACGACAGTGCTTCATGGGCATTGGAGAAAATTTTACGCTATTTTGGCTACGATACTACCATCAAACCCTCCAATCATCTAGGCGATAAGATTAGTGAACTTATCTATTTTGATATTTTAGCTATTGATATTTCGCTTGTATCACACGCATTGGCTCAAGATATTGAGAGTGTCAAAACCAAAAGCAACCTTAAAATCATAGGTCTAAGCTCACTTTTGCAAGAGGAGAGAATAGCCTCGGAGGCTCTTGCTATTATCGATAGACATCTTATCAAGCCGCTTCATCGAGAGCGTGTTTATGAGGTATTGGCCAATATTTTTAGTGAACGCTACAACGCCAAAGAGCATTTAAATTTGCGTATTGATACAACACAAGGCATCCAAGAACAACCACCCCAAGAGGAGATAAAGTCTATAACAACTCCTGACGAGGCAACAAAGGAGACCTCATCGCCCCAAAAGCACAAAGTCATTGAGCCAATCAAATACATTCCTAGAGTCTACAAGGGTGAGATTCACGACGCTCATGGGATTAACAAGAGCGATTTTATTGTCTTTAGAGGGGCAAGATTGCTCATTGTCGAAGACAACACCATCAATCAAAAAGTTATCTTGCGTGTCCTCAAAAAATCGGGTATCAAAATCGATGTAGCCAACAACGGTGAAGAGGCTATAAGATTGCTAGAGCATCAAAACGGAGAGTACGATTTTATCTTGATGGATATATCCATGCCCATTATGGATGGTTACGGTGCAACTCGTATCATTCGCTCCAATGAGATGTATGACCATATTCCTATCGTCTCTTTGACAAGCCTAGGACTTGACCATGAGATCAAAAAAATGTACGAGAGCGGCATGAATGCGTGTTTGATTAAACCCCTTAAGATGGGACAGCTTTACAGTGTCTTTTCTCTCTTTTTGAAAAAACAAAACGCTTTGGATACGTCGCATATGGAAGCCAATGAGGAAGAGGAGTATGAAGAGGAGTATGAGCCAATGGATTATATAGAAGATAGTGCCATCTTAGATACCAAAAGCGGTATTGTTTACTCCAGGGGCAATGAGGTACTTTATATCGAGATTCTCAAAGAGTTTTTGGAGGTCTATTCCAACAATTTTGAACAGTTCAAAGAGTATATTGAAAATGAAGAGTACGATAATGTCCTCTCGTTAGCTAGAGATATGAGCGGACTTGCGGGGGCGATAGGGGCTAATAATATGACGCATTTGCTAAGTGAAATCAATCAACTCTTTATTTACGGAGCACAAAAACAACTCTCGCTATATATTGATGGCTACAAAAAAGAGCTGGAGTATCTCACCAATCAAATCCAACAATACATCGAGAGCCAACAAGGCTAATAGTCATACAATCCGATTGCTTTGGCTTTGTCTCGCAATGACGAGATTTGTCATTGCAAACAGCACTCTAGCCTCTTTGTGTCTCTCCACCGTAGGAAACAATACCGTGTTGCAAATTGCCAACGTGTTTAAATCCTAGAGAGTACATAGCGTGTTGGACTTGGAAACTTCGGCTTCCTGTATGGCAATAGACAATAATCGCCTCCTCTTTTTTGCTATTCAACTCCTCAATTTTGATATAAAATTGCGACGTGGGAACAAGCAAATCGGTACCAACAATATGCCCCATTCTAAACTCCATGTGTTCACGAACATCGACAAGTGCAAAGCCAATCATTCCCAAAGCACGTGCTTCAAGGAGTGCTTCAAGCTCATCACCATCAAGTTGTTCTTGTTTGAGCAACAGCGTAGCCTCTTCTTGGGTCAAGCCACGAGAGTGTTGGTGGACTGCCTCTTCGAGTTGAGCCTCCATGGTTTGGGCTTTGAAATACTCAGGCGTACAAAAAATCCCGCAATGGCACAATCCATCTTGAGGAATCTCTTTTTCCAAAGCAGGTTTGCAAGGACAGATACGATTATCCGCTGCTTTTTGCTCCTCTTTGGTTTGACCTATGACCATAAAACAAGGACAATAGCGTTTGCCATAAAGAATCTTATTTCGAGCCAATCCTAAAGCAACGCCTTCATTGACTTGCACATTTGGGTTTTGGACAAATCCAAATTGAGTGTTTACTTTTTCTATAAAGCTCCATGTCTTTTCGAGTTCGAGTTGAAACTCTGGTGAGTTCATATCTATGGGTTGCATTGTTCTCCTCTAGTGTGTAGTGTTGTGTTCTTGGGTAATGTCACGAGTAAATGTATCAACATCTTGAGCAATATTTTCCATCTTTTTGCCCATATCGCTCACAAAATCTTTGGTTTTGTTCATGTCGATGCCTATCTCTTGAATATTTTTGGAGAGTTCGATGCTTTTTTCTTTGAGATTGCCCTCTATCTCATGGATGTAGCCTTTGGTTTTGTTGGTATCAAGAGTAATGATACTTCCATTGGTTTCAAAACCTATTTTTTTCATAAAACCTTCATCGCTAGATGTATTGTTTTCAACGATTGGCTCTTGGATAGCTATCGTCTCTTCCTCTTTTGATGCTTTGTGGGCTATTTCATTTTTAAATGCCTCTACTTTTTGATCGGCTTTTGCATCCTCGGCGGAGTCGCCGCAACCGCTCAAAATCAAAACAATAAACAATAGATTTAAGCCTCTCATATTCAACTCCTTGCAAAAAATATCAATGGCATTATGATATAGTAATTTAGTTAATATACTCCTCGTAGGCAACAATTTTTGCACTTAGCCTATCGTGAAGATACTCATCGGCACTACCCAGTTCATCCAAAATCAGTTGCGCTTCATCTTTGTAGCGACAAATGCGGTATTTATCCCAATGAGCGGGTGGTTTTTGGAGATTGGAGATACGGTCGGCGAGTTTGACCATCCAAATCTCTTTGGGTTGAAGTTGTATGCGTTTGATGCTATCAACCATTTGCACTTCACTAGGAAGCGTAGGGTCTTTACTGAGTGCCATAACGCCATCGGCTACATTTTTGCCAAAAGAAGTCACAATATCATCATACGTTATTTTCGTATCCTCAATCGTATCGTGCAGCAGTGCTGTTTCAATCAAAAGATTGGGATTGGTTACATTCTTTCCATTAACCATTGCACCCATTGCCTCCATCATGACATTGGCAACGTGTTTGATATAAGGAAGCTCACCATCGGGCATAGTCCCTCCTAAGTGTGCTTGAACAGCAAAATTCCACGCTTTGGTATATCGGTCTTGATTCCATATTTGCATAAAACCTCCTTGGTTTTAAAAAGATTGTGTTTGATTATATTCTAAAATATTTTAAATCTATATTATAATATAAAAGAAATTAATTTTAATGTGTTATAATTTGTGGCAAATATTACTATTTAGAGGAAGAATTGATGAAAAAAACACTTTTTATTTTGGCTACGGTTGCAAGGTTGCACACTGGGGAGATGGCGATAGATGGTTATACGGGACTTACATGGTAAGACAATCCTGCCGTGGTTGATAATCTTGTCACCTACAAAAAGCCTATCTCTATTGTTAAGACCTCACATTGGGGGGCATACCGATTGGGGAGTGCCTACCATTACTGAACTCTTGATGCTCATTAGCTACAACAAATACAAATCCGCTATTATTGGTGGATTTAACTATGTAGAGGATAACTTTTATTGGTCCTCAACATCTTTTAAAGATGATTCGACCAAAAATTGGGGAGTTGATTTTAGAGATGGGTTTCATCACCCAATGGCGTAAGCTACGACCGTCGTGTACGATGCGTACGCACTACCAATCCTCCAAAACAATAATCCTTTATCCTATCTTGCTAGAGTTGCTAGA
>DYTG01000028.1:7658-9432 GCA_020726085.1 Sulfurovum sp. | reverse complement strand
AGATATGATTGAAGTAGCCAAAGATAGCCATGCCAACCTTATGGCAAAAGTAGCCCCCAAAAAACAGTTACTTTTTACACTCAAAATATCTGATAAACGCTCATTGGTAGGATTTCAACTCTCTAATCGAACCGCCAAATTTGTCACTAAAATCGGTATGGAAAATGCGGGATTGCTCCCCTATGTCGTCCTTGTCGAAGATGGGGTTACTAAGATATTGGATCCTAAATACTACATCGCCATTATGTATCCTATGCTCAAAATGTCGCAATTTATGAAAATCTCCACCATTCCTGGAGCCATCCAAAAAGAGGCGATTAATCTATTTAAGTAGAGAGTTTTTCTCTGCTTAATTGCTCTTGTATACTCTTTCAAAAGTCATACCCCAAAGATGAAATTTGATTTTCAACCATAATTATTTCATGCAATAAATTTACATATTTAAAGGTATAATAAACTTTTTTACCAAAGGGGTATTGGACATGGATAGATTATTGCTCGAACGACTCAAAAATAAAAGGATTTTTCATACACTCAGCGAGGAGGATTGGGAATATCTGTTCTCTATATCGACTCTCAAAACCTTCCAAAAAAATAATATTCTATTCTACCAAGGCGATGTTTCGAGTTATTTGCATATTTTGATAGAAGGGGCGGTCAAGATATACAAACACAATTCCAAAGGTCATGAGGTAATACTCAAAGAGATAGAACAAATCTCGCTTATTGCACAACTTGCCAATCTTGAAGAGATCGCTTTTCCCTCCAACTGTATGGCTATACAAGATTCCAAGATACTTCTTGTTGATTATGGCAAATTCAAAAGTTACTTTTTGCATGACCCTAATTTTTTGCTTATCTTTGTCAAATCTCTTACCCAAAGAATATTGGAGCTTGAATATCTACTCTCTGCTCATCTTACTCTTGATGCCAAAGCCAAAGTAGCAAAATTTATCTACGAAAACCAAGAGCGTCTCAACCAAAAAAGCAACGTAGAGATAGCCAAAATACTCAATATCACCCCCGAAACCCTCTCGCGAAACATCAAAAAACTCCGCAATGAGGGCATTATCCAAACCCAAGAGGGACAATTAATGATTTTAAAGCCCAAAGCTTTGCGACAATGCTTTTGACCTAAGTCAAGGATTTTGTTTTTGGAAAGTGCTATAATAGATCCTGTATTTGGAGGTACTTGATGCACCGTAGAGAGTTATTTGGACGCATGGGCAGACTCTTTGAAACCCAAAAAAGTAGCTATATCCGTCCGCCCTATTATGAAGATAGGCAGAGTTTCTATGCCCATTGTCAAGTCTGTGATGGGGCGTGTGCAACTGCTTGTGAAGAGGGCATTATAAAAATACTTGCAGATAAAACTCCCAGCATTGAGTTTGGCAAAAGCGGGTGTACCTATTGCGATAAGTGTGCTTTGGCGTGTGGTTTTGGTGTATTGAAGCTTGAATACAAAGCCCTCATCCACATTGAGTTAAGCATCAATACCCAAAGTTGCATGAGTTGGTCGCAAACGATGTGCTTTGCCTGTAAAGAGCCGTGTTTGGAGGATGCTATCATCTTCGAGGGACTCTTTAGACCCACCATCAATCAAGCACGATGCACACATTGTGGCTTTTGCCTAAGTCGATGCCCTACAAATGCTATTGAGCTAAAGCCGAGGCTACGGATTTAACGTTGTTGTTTGGTAAATCAATTTAAAATAGATTGCTTCGTGCCTCGCAATGACAAATATAAGGAATTTTTAAGGAGCTTTGCTTCTTAA
>DYTG01000028.1:0-7558 GCA_020726085.1 Sulfurovum sp. | reverse complement strand
AGGAATTTTTAAGGAGCTTTGCTTCTTAAGAAGGAGAAATTAATTAAAAAAGGAGTTTCACGATGTCAGTGGTATTTAGAGCCCATATTCAAAACAATCCTACAAACGATGGCTGGGTGATTTGCCTAACCGATACGGTGAAGCACCATGTAGAGATTTGCCAAAATCTTGATGAATTTGCCGCTCGTATCGAAATCATGGGCGATGAGTGCGGTGGAGATATTCAAGTCTTTTGGAGCAAAGATGATAGCCTTAGTCAAGCTCATTTTGATGACCTCTACAACGATATGGCTCGATTTCAAAAGGATACTTAATGCGATTTTTAACTTTTTTTATGCTCTTTGGTGCAATACTTTTTGCTTTGGATATAAAGCCAACGCAGAGCTATCAAGCCAGTGGAAGTGTGACGGATATGGTCTATGACAAAGGCAAACTCTATGTGGCCACAGCAGCAAGTCGTGTCGATATTTTTGATACTACAACCCATCAAAAGCTCGAAAGTAATATCACCTTGTCTTCTATCAAAGACTTTATGGGGGATACGATTGATAGCAAAATCTACTCCATTGACCTACTAGATTCCAAAATTTTGCTTGTTTCGCAAGGTGTTCAAGGCTTTAGGGAGATTTGTATTTATGATGGAGTCATGAAAAAAATCATAGGTAGTGAGCAAAAGATGTTTATCTCTAAAGCCCTCTTTGTTGATGATACCAAAATCCTCTTTGCTTTATTGAGCAATGAACTCTTTTTGTACGATATTGCATCTCAAAAAATTCTTTGGCAAATGGCGTTGTCGCACTCGAAGTTTTCAGATTTTGTCCTCAATGAAACGCGCAATCAGGCCGTTGTCGCCGATGAGAGTGGGGACTTGAAGGTCGTTGATGTTCACAATGCCAAGATTATCAAAACACTTGAAGGAGAAAATCTTGACAATGTCTTTAGGGTCGATACCAAACAAAACATCATCATTACCGCAGGGCAAGATAGAAAATGCGTGGTGTATGATTTGGCTAAACCCCAACAAGCCTACTTTATGCAAAGCGGTTTTTTAATCTATGCCGTGGGGCTAAGCCCTAGTGCCAAATGGGGAGCTTACAGCAGCGATGAGCAAAGCAATGCGGTGGTATTTGATACCCAAACCAAACAACCCCGCTATACATTAAAAGAGAACAAAATGACACTCTCAAAGATTTTGTTTATCAATGAAAAGGAACTCTTTGTGGGTAGCGATTCGCCTATTTTTAACTATTACAACTTAAACGGAGAAGAAAAATGAATATTTCAAGCATCGTAGTACAAACCCTGCCTCAACACATCGAACAAGTCATAGCCGACCTTCAAGCTAGTGGTGTGTGCGATTACCACCTCCACGATGAAAAGGGACGTATTATTATCACTATTGAGGGTGAGGGAGTAGAAGAGGAGCTTAAAAAGTTGCGTGTGGTGGAGGCTATTGCCCATGTCATTAGTGCCGATATGCAAATGGCATACAGCGAAGATGAACTCGATAAACACATGGAAATACTGAGCAACAACGATGCCGTACCCAAAATGCTCAACGATGAAAGTATCGATATTGAGAAGATTCTCTATCACGGGGATTTGAAGAAAAAGGATTTGGAATCTTTTGCCAAAGAGCTTGAGAGGGGGCAATAATGGAGTTTACTCAGAGTGAATTTTTCATCGAAACGCTTGTTCCTAGCGGTGAACTTATCGTTTCTCGTACCAATCTAAGAGGTAATATTACCTACGCCAACGATACCTTTGCTACAATTTCAGGCTATGAGGTCGATGAGCTAATAGGAAAACCTCACAATATCGTACGCCATCCCGATATGCCAAGTGTTTTGTTTGAAGATATGTGGGTCAAGCTTCAAAAAGGGCAAAAATGGGAAGGTGTAGTCAAAAATCTACGCAAAGATAGCGGTTTTTATTGGGTGCATGCTACCGTAAGTGGGGTTTATAAAAACGATGAGCTTGTCGAGTACAAATCGATTCGTACCCCTATAGAGTTTGAAGAGAAGCTCAAGCACCAACGTCTCTACGATACAATGCGACAAAACGCTAATGAGAGAGTGCGGGTGGTTATCTATCGCTAAATAGGTTTATTTCTTGACATAGGTCATGGTAAAGAATTTTTGAAAGTGCTATACTTCTCTTGTAATATTCTAAAACAAAAGGAGAGGAAATGGCATTTTCAAGAAGAGATTTTTTAAAAAGTACAGCGGCAGCTTCGGCAGCTTCGGCCATAGGGATGAGTGTACCCTCATCGCTACAAGCTAAGGCAGATGAGGCACAAAGCGGTTGGCGATGGGACAAGGCGGCGTGTCGCTTTTGCGGTACGGGTTGCGGTATCATGATGGCAACCAAAGCGGGCAAAATAGTAGCCGTCAAAGGTGACCCAGCAGCGCCTGTAAATCGAGGATTAAACTGTATCAAAGGGTACTTTAATGCCAAAATTATGTACGGAGCCGATAGACTTAAAACCCCTCTCCTTCGTGTCAACGACAAGGGTGAATTTGACAAAAAAGGCAAATTTGCTCCCGTATCGTGGGAAAGAGCCTTTGATGAGATGGAAGTCCATATCAAAAAAGCACTCAAAGCTTCTGGCCCTGAGGGGGTAGGTGTCTTTGCATCGGGGCAATATACCGTTATGGAAGGGTATGCTGCACTTAAGATGATGAAAGGCGGACTAAGATCCAACGCTTTTGACCCTAATGCTCGTCATTGTATGGCTTCTGCGGTTGTGGGCTTTTATCAAACTTTTGGGATTGATGAACCAAGCGGTTGCTATGATGATATTGAGCTTACCGATACCGTCGTGGCGTGGGGATCAAACATGGCAGAGATGCACCCTATTTTGTGGTCACGGGTAACGGATAGAAAACTAAGCGACCCTGAGCGTGTCAAAGTCATTAATATTTCTACTTATCGACACCGAACGTCGGATTTGGCCGATATAGAGATTATCTTCACTCCCAATACTGATTTGGCTCTTTGGAACTACATTGCGCATGAGATTGTCTATCGTGACGATGCTGAAAAAATCATTGATTGGGACTTTGTCAAAAAACACATTATTTTTGTTGCTTCTCCTGTCAATATTGGATACGGTATGCGTCGTATGGATGAAAAATCAATCAAAGAAGGCAAATATACCGATCTTGAACTCCAAACCATCCAAAAAGAGATGTCCAAAGTAGTCTCCGCCACCGAAGCCCCTGCATTGAAGCCCTACGGTTACAAAGAGGGCGATGTGATGAAAAATGAAGTACCTCTAGTCGATGGCAAACCCGAAATGTTAAAACACTGGGAGATTAGCTTTGAGGAGTACAAAAAGTTCTTAGAGCCTTATACGCTTGATTATGTAGCACAAATCTCCAAAGGTAACCCCGATGAGGACATAGAGGAGTTTAAGAAAAAGCTTCAAACATTAGCCAATCTTTACATCGAAAAAGGGCGAAAAGTCGTAAGCTTTTGGACAATGGGAATGAACCAACACACCCGTGGTACATGGGTCAATACACTTTCGTACAATGTCCACTTCTTGCTCAACAAACAAGCCAAACCAGGTGATGGAGCGTTCTCGCTTACAGGACAACCCTCTGCTTGTGGTACGGCTAGAGAGGTAGGAACATTTTGTCATAGATTACCCGCCGATATGATGGTAGCCAATCCACAACATCGAGAAATTACCGAAAAAGCATGGAAAATTCCTCTTACAACCCTCAATCCCGTGGGCAATCAACACATTATGAAGATTCACAGAGACATTGAAGATGGTTTGATTAAGTTTGCATGGGTAAACGTTTGTAACCCCTATCAAGATAGCGCAAGTGCCAAACACTGGATTAAAGCAGCTCGCGAAATGGATAACTTCATCGTCACAAGCGACGGATACCCTGGTATTTCAGCCAAAGTAAGCGATTTGATTTTGCCCTCAGCTATGATTTATGAGAAATGGGGAGCGTACGGTAATGCCGAACGACGAACACAGCACTGGCGACAACAAGTCCTTCCTGTAGGTGATGCAATGAGCGATACATGGCAATGGATTGAGCTTTCTAAGCGATTTAAAATCAAAGATGTTTGGGGTGAATATACCCTTAGAAACGGTCTTAAAATTCCTAGCGTCATAGAAGAAGCCAAAAAAATGGGCTACACTGAAGATACTACTTTGTTTGATATTCTCTTTGCTAATGAACGAGCCAAATCCTACAAGCTTGATGCCAACGACCCTGTCCAGAAAGGATACGACAACAGCGAGGGATACGGCGATAACCGAAATGTCAAAGGAAGTGATGGTGAAGTCTTTAAGGGATACGGGTTCTTTGTTCAAAAGTATCTCTTTGAGGAGTATGCAGACTTTGGACGAGGACACGCACACGATTTGGCGGATTTTGATACCTACCACAAAGTACGAGGACTCAAATGGCCAGTAGTTGATGGCAAAGAGACACAGTGGCGATTTAACGTTCAATACGACCCTTACGCAGCCAAAGCCGTCAAAGCAGCAGGGACTAACAACTCTCACGCTTTCTACGGAACATTGGCAAAAGCCCTTGCACAAGGTGATTTGATGGGAGTTAAAGATCCAACGCCCAAACCCTTGCCCAATAAAGCCAAAATCTTTGCACGTCCCTACATGGATCCCCCCGAAATACCTGACAAAGAGTATCCTGTTTGGCTCTCTACAGGACGTGTGCTAGAACATTGGCACAGTGGTACAATGACGATGCGTGTTCCTGAGCTTTACCGTGCCGTACCTGAAGCGTTGTGCTATATGCACCCCGAAGATGCCAAAACGTATGATGTCAAACAAGGAGAGCTTTGTTGGGTAGAGTCTCGACGAGGCAAAGTCAAAGCTAGAGTGGAAACAAGAGGACGGAATAGACCAAGTCGTGGACTCGTTTTTGTACCGTGGTTTGATGAGAAAGTATTTATCAACAAAGTCTGCCTTGATGCAACCTGCCCTCAATCGGGTCAAACCGACTATAAAAAGTGTGCGGTAAAAATTTATAAAGCGTAGGGATGCCCCTCGTTAATTGACTCTGAACGGTTGGTATGCATTTCACCTCAGGAGAGGTGGAACGAGAGTTAAAGCGTAAATTGTAGCTGTAGGTGCGACCATGTCGCACAATAACAGTTGGATTGAATCTATGCGTGTGAGACGGTCACACCTACGGATAATAGAAATATT
Organism: Sulfurovum sp.; assembly: GCA_020726085.1. Lineage (GTDB taxonomy): Bacteria > Campylobacterota > Campylobacteria > Campylobacterales > Sulfurovaceae > FS08-3. Next base: position 2,358 of record DYTG01000028.1, on the reverse strand, counting down.
TGCGAAATAAAAAGAAAAGAGAATGGGAACAACACGAAGAGAGTTTATTTTATCAACCACACGGGCTATTGGACTAGCAGCACTAGGCGGACTGGTATGGGGTGCTTATGTCGACGAAGTGACTGCCAACAAACTCATGCTTCGACCCCCTGGGGCATTGGATGAGGCGGACTTTTTGCGTCAATGCATCAAATGCGGTTTGTGCGTCGAGGCGTGTCCTTTTGATACGCTTCAATTAGCGCGTGCAGGGAGCAATAAGCCTTTGGGTACGCCCTACTTTGAGCCTCGTGATGTGCCTTGCTATATGTGTCCTGAGATTCCTTGTGTGCCTGTTTGTCCTACGGGTGCGTTGGATATTACCAAAGTCTCTACAGACAATAAACTCGATATCAACAAAGCCCAAATGGGTGTAGCCGTTGTCGATGCCAAAAACTGTGTAGCCTTTTGGGGGATTCAATGCGATGCGTGTTATCGTGCCTGTCCTTTACTTGATAAAGCGATCTATTTGGAGTATAGCAAAAACGAACGTACTGGCAAACACGCCTTTTTGAAACCCATAGTCGATAGCGACTTTTGTACGGGGTGTGGATTGTGCGAACGGGCGTGTGTCACCCAAAAAGCAGCGATTTTTGTGTTACCTCGCGAAGTAGCACTGGGCAAAGTAGGTGATCACTACATTAAAGGCTGGGATAGCAGTGACGATAAGCGTGTCAAAAACGCCGAAGCAACAACTACTACAACTGAGATTAGCAAAGAGAGTGCCATTGATTCACTCAACGATACGGAGGTTCTTTTAGATGACTAACATTATTTATAAACATCGTTTTTTAATCCTTCGACGCATCGTACAAGTGGGTTTGATGTTGCTCTATCTTGCAGGAAATATGTGGGGCTGGACGTTTATTCAAGGCAACTTATCCAGCTCATTGTTGTTTCAAAGTGTGCCATTAAGTGACCCCTACGCTGTACTACAGATGTTTGCGGCTGGGGCGATTGTCTCTAGCAATTTGATTATTGGGGCGTTGATTGTTACCCTGTTTTATTTCTTATTGGGCGGTAGAGTCTTTTGTGCGTGGGTTTGCCCTGTGAATATGATTACCGATGCCGCAGCCTATTTGCGACGCAAATTGCAACTCGATAGTGTGAGCAAAAAACAACCTGCTAGTCGCAAAATTCGCTACTGGGTATTGGGACTAAGCTTGGTACTCTCTTATGTGTTGGCTATAGGTGCTTTTGAGTTTGTCTCACCCATTGCTATTACGCACCGTGCGATTATTTTTGGTATGGGTTTGGGATGGGCTATGATGCTTATTATCTTTTTGTTTGATCTGTTTGTTCTTAAAAACGGATGGTGCGGACATATTTGTCCATTGGGTGGATTGTATGCCCTTATTGGCAAAGTTGGATTGGTACGCGTGGCTCACGATGAGTCCAAATGTACGGTGTGCATGAAGTGCAAAGTGGTGTGTCCCGAGATGCAAGTGTTGCACATGGTAGGCAAATCAAGTGAGCAAGTACTTTCAGGCGAATGCACCAATTGCGGTAGATGTATAGAGGTGTGCGATGATGATGCACTCAATTTTTCGATTAGAAAATTAGCAAAGGAGAGAGGAAATGAAACGAGTAATTAAACTATCTATGGGGCTATTTTTAGCTTCATCTATCTTGTTGGCAGAAGCAACGCCAACCATCGAAGAGGAGGCTTTGGGGCTACGCAAAACCAATTTGTACGATGAAGACAATGCAACCAAAGGCGATGGAACCCAATACGGTGACGCTATGGCTGGAACATCTCAAAAGATTGAGAGAGCTTTTCAAGATGCTCCTCCTATGATTCCCCACTCAGTAGAGGGAATGTTGCCCATTACTATCAATAACAATATGTGCAAAGGGTGTCATATGCCCGATGTTGCACCCGCAGTCAAGGCGACACCGATTCCTGATTCACACTTTACTGATTTTAGACCCAAACACAGCTACGATGGCAAAGAGTTTAAAAAAGCAGTCGATGAGATGAAAAATGAAGTCTCTCTTGAGAAGAAAAAAGAGCTTATCGGTGCACGTTTTAATTGCAGTCAATGCCATGCCCCACAAAGCAAAGGCGATGCTCCTGCCAATAACTTTGAAGCCCAATTTACAACTAAAGATGGTGCGAATAAATCAAGCTGGAATGGCAGCAGTTTAACTGAAGGATTGGATACTTTGGCTGATTAATATCTCCAAATCCAACCTTGCTGAAACAGGTCATTGCGAATAAAGTGAAGCAATCCAAAACATTATAGATTGCTTCGTCGCTTTGCTTCTCACGATGACAGTGGATTGTTTCGTGCCTCGCAATGACTCGCTTAAGGATGATTT
>DYTG01000145.1 GCA_020726085.1 Sulfurovum sp. | reverse complement strand
ATTTGTTAAACCTCAAGGCGCCTATTTGGCATGGATTGAGTTTACAAACCTTAACGACAAACAACTCTTTGAGGGATTAATCAAACAAGGCTTAGGAGTCTCAATGGGACGCAACTTTGGCAAAGGGGGCAGGGGATTTGTACGCCTCAATTGTACACTGCCTAGAAGCATCATGCAAGAGGCAATGGAGAGATTGGAGAGCTTTTGCCGTAGCGAAAAGTTTTGAACTTTAGGCTCACCAAAAGCAGACTCTATTTTTGGCTTAAAATCTAATGTTACACACTTTTATCGGAAGTAGGACTTTAGTACCAAAAGCCAAGATCTGGTTGTCATTATTATCGAAGCTCATAAGTGAACCAAAATCCCACCTCTAAAATACTACTCCATCTGTATATTTTACAAATAGAGTGCAGGTGCGTAAAGTCAGGGATTAAAATTTATATTGTACTTGTGCAAAAATCCCGTAAGCATCATCATCGCTAATGGCGTTGTTTTGGGTGGCGGCCTCTTGGATGTAATCACCCGCTGCAAAATAACTAACCCCTAACATCAACTGAATATCTTTGTTGTAGTCATAGGTTGCTACAAGGTCAATCTCATCGCCGTACTCATCGTTACGCATTGAAGCAATGGCGTAGCTTTTCCATTTGTTGGTAGGTTTATTGGCATAAAATTTATGGTATTCAAGCTTGATATGGGTATCGGGCAAGGCTTGGGTGATAACAAAAAGCTCATAATCAAGCAAATTGCTCCACTCAAAGAGATTGAGCCGTCCATAATACTTATCACTCGCCCCAAATACCCCATCAAAAAGCTCTCGCTCTTGCGTATTGGGGTCATCTCCACTAGCGTAGGTGTAACCTAACCCTATTTTGGTTTTGAGGGACTTGAAGCTATAACCACCATCGATATGAAAACCCTCACCCTCACTATCGACGGTCGTACCATCAAGCTTGGTATAGTCTCCAAAGGATTGGATGTAGGTCGTATCGTAAAAAAAGCCACCTATATCCTCATTGTAGGCACGAAAACCAACGTAGTAGCTTGTTAGTTCATTGTACACCTCATTGGCTTTGTCATTGTGTTTGTAGGCAAAAATAGGCTCAATAACTCCCCACGAATCCAAAACATAGTGACCATAAACCCCAACAGCCTCATAACCGTGCCGTCCATTGAAGCTCAACTCATCGGGGTCATGCAATACGTTGCGTGCATAAAAAATATCCACAAAGTTCTCTCCCTTGGTGTAAGAGAGTTTTACCCCATCCCATAGCCATTTGCCTGAGTTTTTCCACTCGCCCGGCCCAAAGACTCGGTAGTCTCCGTAGGTGATTTTTTGGCGACCCAGTGTGATAGATAGGTTGTTGTATTGGTATTTGAGGTGGAGTTCGTAGAGTTCGGTGTTGTCTTGTTGGGGGTTGTGTTCTTGATTGAACTCCTTGTTGTACCAATCGCTATCTTCAAAACCCCAGCCCAATACTCGTGAGTCTTGAAGCGAGGCTCTCAAACTCACGTTTTCATTGAATTTATAGCTAAGCCCTAAGCGTACACGAGTCATAAGGTAGCTATCATCACTCTCTCCTAACGTAGGATTAGTGCCGTAAAACTTTTCATTCATATTTTCAAAGCTCTCAAATCTAGCCCTAAACTCCCCATCAACGCTCCATTGAGCCATACTTAGAGTAGAAAGCCCAAAGGCTACCCATACTATTTTTTCTATTTGTTTCATCTCTATCCTTTGTGTTGTCTCTTTCTACTATGCATTATATATTCCAACATATAATGCTAGGCTTTTGCCGTATGATTGGGTGTTTATTTGCCTATCATAATATCCGATGCTTTGACAATGGCACACGCCTCAACGCCCTTTTGAAGACCCAAAGCAAAGAGTGCATCGGTTGTAATGGTAGATAATACCGTATCGCCGTTGCCCAAATCCATCTTGATACTGGCGTTGATAGCCCCTTGTGTAATCTCTATAATAGTGCCTATAAATTTGTTTCGAGCGCTAATGTTTAAGGCATTATCGGTGGTGATTAGTACGTTGTTGGATTTGAAAATAGCACTTATACGATCGTCCAAAGCCAAATCAAGTGCCTCTACGGCGTGGTTGGTGATAATTGAGACCAATGTGTAACCGCTTTTGAGTTTGACAAAAACCGAAGCGTTTACCTTGCCCCTTTCGATATGCTCAACGGTGCCACTAATTTGATTTCTTGCACTGATATTCATAGAGAGTCTCCTGATTGATTCGAGTTCTAAATGGTTGAAATTGATCTCCCTAGAGAGGGTTTGCAAAAATCTCTCTTGTTCGGATTTGAAAAGCGTATAGAGTTCAACCACCTTTTTGCCATACTCCGTAAGCGATGTGCCTCCGCCGTTTTTGCCTCCTGTGGAGCGATTGACGATGGGTTGGGGGGATAGATTGTTCATAGCATCAATGCTATCCCACGCTGCTTTGTAGCTCATGGGTACATTTTTGGCTGCTTTTAAAATAGAGCCGTATTGTTCTATGGCGTTTAACAATCGAATGCGTTTTTCTAATAAAAAAGGCTCATTGAGTATCCCTAGCGTAAGATTGGACGAAAACTCCATAAATCTCCTTTTGTATAGTCAAGTATATAATGAAATGGTACATTTATATAGCTTAATTTCCAAACAACTCTCAAAATTATTATGCCCAAAAGATTATGTTTGTTACCCTTTGTTTTCTTTATTTCATCACTATTGCTTTTGAATTTAAATAAAAGGAGAGAGCTGTGTCGATAACTATGCGAGATGTTGCTACATCGTTGAGTGCTATACTTTTTGGCGTGATAGCTATTACGGGTGTAATGCTTTTTTCATCTTTTTGAGAGCCATATCAAAGAGTTGTATGAGGTAATTGGAGTGGTTTTTGTTGCGGCGTTGTTGCATATCGTAGCCAATTGGAGAGCGATGCGAAACTATTTCGCTAAAAAAAATTTTATTATTGTGGGCGTTGGAGTGGCGATTGTCTCATCGGGATTGATTGCTCCTAGCTTCTCCAAACAAGAGCCAAGTCCCAAAAAAATAGTGATTGATGCTATGTTGCATGCTCCTATTGAAGACTCTTTTGCGCTTCTTGATGCAAAAAATGCTACCGCAAAGCTTCAAGCCCAAGGTATCCAAGATGGAGGGCAATACCATCGAGGAGATTGCCAAAGCCAACGCTGTTTCGCCCTACAAAATCGTAGCCATTGTATCGGCTCAATAGTTTTTTTAACTGATGTTACGGCACTTACCTAGCAAACCATCTTTGAATGAGTCGTTGCGAGGCACGAAGCAATCTCTTTTTGCTTCCTCGCTCCACCTTAGGAGAGGTGGAGCGAGGGAAACTCTCTACTCTACAAGGCAATTTTTAGAGCCTTTGGGGCATATCCTCTTTAAAAGAGCGT
>DYTG01000027.1:9950-16967 GCA_020726085.1 Sulfurovum sp. | reverse complement strand
AACGATAACTCTCTTCCTGACCAATATTTCACCATCATACAGTTTTCAAATCAAACACAGCAAGACAAAATTTCTTAGTTAAATTGTCATTGCCACCCGATTCCATTGCCTCAATAATACCATAAAAAAAGTCATTTTCGTTGTATGTTTTTTTGAAAATTTTTTGAAAAATTCCTCCCCTCCCTAAACCCTCATCCAAAAGCAAATAGACACAATAAAGCAACCAAAAGTATAATATCTTGATGACAATGTATCGCTTGATGGTAGTGCTTCAAGGGTGATGCGAAAAATTAGGAGAGAGCCTATGGAAGAGTCCACGAAGCAGAGTTACCGACCTATTATCACCGCTCTTGTTGTGGGGCTTTTTTTCTACGGCTTACATCCATCTCATCGCTTATATTTCGCCCGCTTGTCCCTTCAATTTGCCTAATACATCCAATCTCCAATATCTCCACCAAATCCCAAATCCATCTTTTCATAACTTCCAAGACTCACTCCACTTTTGTTTGCAAGTCCCTCTTGAGCGAGATTCAGTGATAATCTCTTTGCTTTGAAGTTATCTCTTAACTGCTCCATCGTTTGTTTTGGTGAATTGATATTTATAGCTAACATATTATCTCTTTGTAAATTAATATTCATATTATAGCTAATATATTATCTTAGACATATAAATTTTATTTCATCTAGGCAAAAAGTTGAGTGATAACTCTATCCACTTCATATCTTCAAGGTATTGTCTTATTGGGAGTGTGAAATGGTTGTGTCCCTCAATGGAGGTCTAGAGGGTGCTTAGTTTGTCTTTGAGTTTTTGGGCAGTGGGTATGTATTTGACTTGCGAATAGTTGCGGACGATAAATTGAGTTTCGAGTTTGTTGCCTGTGGTTTTGTCGATGATTTTGCGGTGGAGTTCATTGTTGCGAAAATAGATGCCGTTGATGCACTCAAAGTAGTGGTTGGCTTCATAGACTTTGTAGCTTTGGTTTAACGTGCCGTCGATACGAAACTCTCCGTGCAAATATTTATCATCCATCCAAAGCAACAGTTGCAAAGTATGGGGTGTCGTGTTTTTAAATCGCAAATCCAAATAGTTATACATCACCGTAGCCCCACTAGCAAAAGGAAGCACACGTCCCTCATCAGGAAAGGGGTCAAAGCTGTGGTGGTGACGCTCAATGATTTCCAAAGGAGTATGCAAAGCCATCCAATAGATAAGATTTGAAGATTGACAAATACCTCCTCCGATAGCGGGTTTAACCTCGCCGTGCGAAAGCTCCATACCCTTTTTAAATCCCCGTTTGGCACTGGGGCGACCCAAAAGTTTAAAATAAGAAAAGGTTTCGTTGGGTTTAATAATAGCTCCATTGAGAGCCTCGACAACAAGTTTGAGATTTTCTACTTTGTTGTACTGAAGATACATTTGGCTTTGACCCAATTTTCGCAAAAGTGTGCTTTGGTGCTTGATGATGCGATAGGGGAGTGGGTGGCTCTGTTTTTGTGTGGTGTAGGTGTGTTTATCCAAAAGTAATGCAACTTTTCGCTCTTGTTGTTTGAGCCAAATTGCCAAACCTAAGAGCTTGGGATGGTAGCTTGAGAGAGGTTTGAGTCCTTTTGGCTTTTTTATTGCAAACATTTTATTTGAAGAGTTCTTCAAGTGCTGATGTATCGGTGGTTTTGTTGTTCTCTTGAAACTCTTTGAGTGAGGTTTGAGCTGAGCGGTCGGTAATGCCTTGCACTTCGTTGAGTTCGATAGTATATCCTGTAAGCATGGAGGCCAATCGGATATTGATACCGCTTCGCCCAATAGCTTTGGCTTTTTGGTCACTGGTAATATCGACCGTGGCTTTGGTGCCTACGATTTTGATGTTTTGCACAATCGCAGGAGATAAGGCTCTGGTGACATAGATTTCGGGGACACTGGAGTACTCCAAACAGTCGATATTTTCATTGTGTAGCTCTTTGCTTACAGCATTGATACGCACCCCTTTGACACCCACAGCCGCTCCAACAGGATCAATATTGAGTTGGTCGGTTTTGAGAGCCAATTTGGCTCTTTCACCTGGAATACGAGCACACGCTACAATCTTCACTATCCCATCTTGAATTTCAGGCACTTCGTGAGCCATAAGTTCTTCTAAAAATTTGGGAGCGGTTCGAGTAAGCTCCAAAATCATCCCGTAGCTAGGGTCAATCGATACATAACGCAAAAGTACTTTGATGCTATCACCGTGTTTGAACTTTTCGCCTTTGATACGGTTACGTTGGGTAAGCAATCCTTTGAGTTCGCCAATCTCCACAAAGGTATTGTTACTAGCATCGACTCGTGTAACAATGCCGTGTAAGACGTTGCCAATTTGGGCTTTATACTTTTCAAAAATGCTCTTTTCGATACGTCTTTGGATATGGTATTCAAGCTCTCGAAAGAGATTAGCAGATGCCGTACGCCCATAATCTTCGAGTATTATCTCCGTGTTGAGCTTGTCGCCTACTTCGATGGAGCTATCAAACTCTTTGGCTTGACTCAATGGTATGGTATTGCCGTTTTCTTGCGTCTCTTTTTTATCATCAACAACCGTAATGACTCGATAGAGAGTGTAGTTTTTTTTCACATTATCAATCACTACCTCAAAGTCGCCATCATAGGAAGATGTAATCTTTTTGGCTGTATTAATGATAGCCTCTTTGAAGCCCTCTATTGCTTCTTGTTTTGATATATTTTTCTCATGTGCAATTGCCTCAACAATGTCTAATATCTTTTCCAAAATATGTTCCTTTAGGTAATGTGTGAATTAAAACCAACTGCGATATGGTACAAGATGTATCAAAAAGTTCTAGTTGGTTTGAAGTTTTTAGAAGTCCTCGTTTGAAGGATTTAATTGTACACTAAATATTCTTTAAATTAAATTAATGGACGCTTTCAATCAATATTTATTGTAATTTGACTATAATATAACCAATTTGCAACAGAGGAAAAAAAGAGTCATGGAACTTAAACTTGCACGAAAAACATTAAAATCTAAACCAAAAACCATTGCTTTGGAGAAAATTGAAGAGGAGTTGGAGAAAAATACTATTTTGTATTTTGACAATGAAAATTCTCACAAAGAACTCAAAGAGATGCTAGAATACTACGAAAACAAAGGCTACTCCGTCTATATGCGTGAGGTCAAATACGGACTTGACGAAGGTGAGTATATTTATGAAGTGCATATTGTTCGTTAATCCATGAAAAAACTGTTTTTAGAGACGCTTGGGTGTGCGATGAATGTGCGTGATAGCGAACATTTAATTGCCCAGCTCAACCGAAAAGAGCCTTATGAATTGACCACCTCGCTAGAAGAGGCGGATTTGATAATGATTAATACCTGTAGTGTGCGTGAAAAACCTGTATCCAAACTCTTTTCGGAGATTGGGGTCTTTAACAAACGCAAAAAAGAGGGTGCTAAAATAGGAGTGTGCGGTTGTACAGCGTCGCATTTGGGGCAAGAGATTATCCGCAAAGCCCCCAGTGTCGATTTTGTACTAGGAGCTAGAAACGTCTCCAAAATCAATGAAGTAGTCGATAAAAAACACGCCGTAGAGATCGATACGAGGCATGACGAGAGCCATTTTGATTTTGGTGAGTACCGCTCCAATCCTTTTAGTGCGATGGTGAATATCTCTATTGGTTGTGATAAGCAGTGTACCTTTTGCATCGTACCCGTCACAAGAGGCGAGGAGATTTCAATCCCCAGTGATATTATTATCAAAGAGATACAACGTGCTGTTGATAAGGGGGCTAAAGAGGTGATGCTATTGGGGCAAAATGTCAATAACTACGGACGACGCTTTAGTGGCAATGAAGCCAAAATGAACTTTACAAGACTGCTTCAAGAGGTGAGCAAAATCGAAGGGCTTAGACGTATTCGCTTCACCTCCCCTCATCCGCTCCATATGGATAATGCTTTCCTAGAAGAGTTTGCCTCCAATCCCAAAATTTGCAAACAGATTCACATCCCCTTGCAAAGCGGTTCAACGACGTTGCTCAAAGCGATGAAACGAGGCTATACCAAAGAGTGGTTTTTGGATCGTTGTGCCAAAATAAGAGAACTTCTCCCCGATGCGACTATCTCTACGGATATTATCGTTGGCTTTCCAGGAGAGAGTGAGGCGGATTTTGCTCATACTATGGAGGTGCTAGAGACGGTGCGTTTTGATAAGCTCTTTTCATTTAAGTACTCCCCACGCCCCCATACCGAGGCGGCTTCTTACGCCAATCCTATTGATGATGCTACTGCTTCCCAACGCCTTAGTCTGCTTCAAGCACGGCACACGCAAATCCTTGATGAGATTATGGAGGCTCAAATAGGCAAAATTGAGAGCCTCTATTTTGATGAGCTTCAAAAAAATCACTCCATTGCAGGTCGTACCGAGGGGGGGCGAAGCGTATTGGTTAAAGGCTCAGAAGAGCTTTTGGGAGAGTTTAGGGAAGTAAGAATTACCCAAGCGTTTCGTACACAATTGATAGGAGAGTTGGTATCAAAAAGCTAAAAAGAGCTATTTTGCGTAAAATCTCTTTGTGGATTTTACCCTCTTTGATTTATTTTTTGATGGTAATGTTTTGGAAGAGTTATCGCAAAAACTTTCACTATTTGGATGAGGAGTGTAACGATAACGCCTTGCTTGTAGGATGGCACTCGGAGCTTTTTGTCTCTTTGCTTGTCTATCAAGGTCTCAAGCTCAAAGGCGAAAAGTTCTCAATCGTAAGCCAACATCACGATGGGGAGATACTCACCAAACTTTTAACCAAACTCTCCATTACCGCCATACGAGGCTCTAGTGCTAGAGGGGCAAGAGGAGCGTTGATGAATGCTATCAAAATTTTAAAAGCACATCACAATATCTCCTTTACCCCCGATGGTCCCAAAGGTCCCAGATACACTCTTAGCGATGGAGTGGTAGCTTTGGCGATTAAATTTAGACTCCCTATTGTTGTGGTCAATTACAAACCCCAGTCCTATTGGCAACTGCGTTCATGGGATAAGTTTGTCGTCCCAAAACCCTTTAGCACGGTGGATATCTACTATCAAGTGGTACACCTCTATGATATGGAACTCGATGAAGCCAAAAGCTATCTTCGTCAAAGGATGCTAGAGTATGCACTTGCCTAATTACGATCGTTTGATGCGTGAATATTTGGCGTATCTGCAAGATATTCGAGGCTACTCTCTCGCAACACTGACTACCTATCGTATCGCTTTAACACAACTTAGCTCCAATTATACAATAGACGATAATCGTTTGGATATTAAACCCTTTCGCTTGATACTCGTAGGACAAGCGGCCAAAACCATTAGCAAAAAGCTCTCCGCTGTGCGAGGATTTACCAAATTTTTAAACGCACAAAAGGGCTACTCCTTTGATTTAGTAGGTGACTATGCTATCAAGATACCCAAAACACTCCCCAAGCCTATCGCTACAAGTTACATTGATGAAGCCCTATCCATCGCTTCGTTGCAAGAGAAGGCGTTGATTTTTTTGATGTACGGCGTGGGGCTACGCATCAGCGAAGTAGCTTCGATTGAGCTAAAAAACATCTCCAAAGAGTGGCTTATTGTCCACGGCAAAGGCAACAAAGAGCGACAATTGCCCTTGCTAGAGATAGTATCCAAAACATTGGAGGAGCATATCACCTTTGCCAAACCCAAAACCTATCTTTTTGAAAAAAAAGGCAAAACGATGAGCATCAACCAAATTCGCCACGCCACCACCAAACTCTTCAAATCCAAAGGCATTAAGGTTACCCCTCACCAACTTCGCCACACCTTTGCTACGGAACTGCTCAACAACGATGCAAGACTAAGCGACATCTCCAAACTTCTAGGACACACAACCATGGCATCAACGCAAATCTATACCCAACTAGCCAGTACCAAAAAACTCCAAGACTACCTAGCAGCTCATCCGTTGTGTCGATAAAAGAGGCTATTGAAACTCCTTAAAACCCTACTTTGGCTATAATAGCTTAAGTAAGTAAAAAAGGTTAAAGATGAAAAAAATAATCTACGGACTCAGCAACTACAAAATGGTTCAAGATAACAACTATCTCTATATTGATAAAACACATTTTATTGAGACTATAGAGGGCTTGAATGAGAGGTTTCTTATCTTCTTGCGCCCACGACGCTTTGGAAAATCTCTTTTTTTATCCACACTCCAATACTATTACGATGAAAACTCCGCAAGTGATTTTGAACCACTCTTTGGGGATACCTACATCGGACAACACCCCACGCCACTCAAAAATAGCTTTAGGATTTTATTTTTTGAGTTTTCGGGGATTAATACTGATGGGGGGATGGAGGAGATTTATAATGGTTTTAGGGATAATGTAAAATATTCAATCAATAGGTACTTGACCACCTACGGCTATGGGACACATTTAGAAACATTGGATGAAATCAAAAGCCCTATGAGCTTAATAAAATACTTTTTTGAAATAACCAAACAAGACCAAATCTACCTCCTCATCGACGAATACGACCACTTTGCAAACGCTATTTTGGCACACTCGATAGATGATTTTTTGACCATCGTAGGCAAGGGTGGGTTTGTGAGAAGCTTTTATGAAGTCCTCAAAAGTGCTACCCAAATAGGAACTTTGCAAAAGATGTTTATTGCAGGGGTGACACCAATTACCCTTGATAGTTTGAGTAGTGGGTTTAATATCGCTTCAAATATCTCACACGATAAACTTTTTAATGCATTGGCAGGTTTTACCCAAAAAGAGGTAGATTACTCGCTTGAAGAGACTATCTTCAAACACTGCCCCACAGTAGATAAAGAGGAGTTGCTCACAAAAGTGAAATTATGGTACAACGGTTACCTCTTTAATCTAAAAGCCAAAGATAGAATCTATAATGCAACATTGGTAAATTATTTTATTTCAAAATTTGATTCTAATGATTGCACTATGCCCATGAAAATGCTTGATGTCAATGTGGCGAGTGACTACAGAGCCATTATGAAACTTTTTAATAT
>DYTG01000027.1:0-9850 GCA_020726085.1 Sulfurovum sp. | reverse complement strand
TGCTTGATGTCAATGTGGCGAGTGACTACAGAGCCATTATGAAACTTTTTAATATCGGTAATAGTGAAGAGAACTTTAAAGTCCTCAATGAATTGACTATCAATAGAGAAGTAACTACCTCTTTAAAAGATAGATTTGAATTAGGTCGAACTTTCACAAGAGAAGATTTTATAACACTTCTTTATGCTATGGGGTTTATCACACTGAAAGATTTAGCTTTTGGAGATAGATACATCTTTGAAATACCAAACTATGTCATCCAACAACTCTACTTTAACTACTTTGCTATTGAGATAGAAAAAAGAAATAATCTAAAAATTGAAGCCAATATAGCTGTAATTTTAACCGATTTGGCCATGGGCAAAATAGAACCCTTCCAAAATCAACTAGGCGAGGTAATCAAAACCCTCTCCAATCGTGACCATTATGGTTTGAGTGAAAAGCACTTTCATGTCATTGCCCTTTCACTCCTTAGCTTTGCTGAGTTTTATTTCATCGACTCTCAACCTGAACTTGATAATAAATATCCCGATATCCTCCTCACAGGAAGAGATGAAAAAGTACCCAATAACTATCTCTTTGAACTCAAATGGCTCAAACAAAATGATGATTATCAAAAGGTGAAAAAAGAGGGGTTAGCACAGATAGAGGGGTATCGGCAACTCGATAAGGTCAAAGCGATTCCTAAACTAAGGAGCTTTTTGATTATTGGCTCCAAGGATGGGGTGGAGTTTGTGGAGGATTAGGATAGATTTTCTCGCTACAAAGCTCCAGCTTCGTAACCGCTCTATTGGTATCTTGAAGTTTTAAACGCCAATAAAAATTATGGGTTATTTGTGAGGATTAGAAGAGGCTCATTTATTTAAACTCACCAAACTCGTCCCATCACCCTTAGGGATAACCCTTATCTGCAGTGGAATTCTCTCTTTTAATGCTTCCACATGGGAAATCACACCCACCATCTTTCCTGAACTCTGTAACTGATTGAGTGCATTAAGTGCTAGTTCTAAACTATCACTATCAAGTGTTCCAAATCCTTCATCTAAAAAAAGTGAATCTATACTTATCTTTTGACTTGCAAGTGCTGAAAGTCCAAGTGCTAGTGAAAGACTCACTATAAAACTTTCACCACCTGAAAGTGTACTTACGGGTCGTATCACATCCCCTTGAAAACCATCCATTATTTCAATCTCTAAGAGTTTACTTGAGTCACTACTTCTTTGGAGTTCATATCGTGGGCTTAAGATTTTTAAATGTTTATTTGCCAAAAATATAAGCTGGTCTAGTGTGATACCTTGCGCAAATTTCGCAAATTTATCCCCCGAAGCTGAACCTATCATCTCGTTGAGTTTTATCCATACTTTAAAAACTTCTTTTTTCTTCTCAAGCTCTTTGATTTTGTCGGCGTATTTTTGCAAATTGAGAGCATTTATCTCGAGCTCTTTTTCTAGGCTTCCTATAGATTTCTGAAGCTCATCAATTGCTGTTTGCAACTCTTTTAATTCATCAGTTAAAGACTGAAGCTCTTTAGTAGTGAGATTTAACTCTTTTTGTTCGGTTAATTTTTTTGCTGTGTCGATTTTGAGTGTTTGGATTTGAGTATATTTCTCCTCTATTGCTTTACATATTTGCAAGAGTTCTTCCCTTTTCTCTTTACTTAAAAGTGCCTTTTCAAACTCCTCTTTTGAACTAAAACTATTCTCTTCTAGGGCTTTATTGAAGTTTTGTTGTAGCTTTTCTTTTTTTGTATTATCTGTCGTTTGTTTTAAAATAAGCTCTCGTATTTGAGTATTTATCGATTCATCTTTTGAAGTTAGATTTATGAGCTCTTTTGAGATAGTATTGAATTTTTCACCAACCGTATTAAATTTTATTGTAATCTCTTTTTCAAAACTATCAATATTTTCAACATCCACAATAGCTTTGCTTTTCCCTTGAAGTGTTTGCATATCCTCTATTAAAATTGTTTGTTCTTTTTGAAGTTCGTTCAGAGAAGTGAGTAGATTATCGATTTTGAGTTGCTCTTGGGCTTTTTGATTTAAATTTGCTTGTAAAATCTCTTTTTTTCTAAAAAGCTTCTCTTTCTCATCTCTTAGGGTTGTTAGGGCTTGTAACTCTTTTTCATGGTGTAATTTTTGTTCTTCTAGGATAGTTTTTGAATCCTCATTGATTTGAAAACTACAACTATTAAAAAACTCTTGCGTAGAGGCTTTTTGAGTTTGTTGCTTTTGAATTTCTAGGGTAGATGACTCAACTTTTGAATTCCATTTTGCTCTATTTATCTCACATTCTCTCAGTTCATTACTCTCTTTACTCCACAAATTTTCTTGTTCTTTTATTTTTATGGTTGTGGTATCTATATCAATATAAAAGGATTTGGTGATATATGGATGCTCCTTAGAACCACATAAAAAGCACTCCTCACCACTTTGAAGTTTTTTTCTATCCTCTTCATAGTTTTTTATCAAAATCTCTCTATCTTTTTTCTCTTTGAGAGTTTGTAAATTTTCTTCTATTTGAGCAATGAGCTTTGATTTTTCGCTATTTATACTATCTTGAATTTTGATTTGTTGCTCTAATTCATCGATTGTTTTTTGTTCATTTTGGATATTTTTTGACAGCTCTTCATATTGCTCTATCGCTTTTACTAAATCTTCTGTTTGTTTTAGATTTTTTCTTGTGATAATCTCTTGTGTATTGAGATTTAAAGTTTTCTCCTCTATTGTTATAAACTCTTTTGATACACTTATCAATTCATTTTTGAGTTGGTTTATCTCGTTTGTTTGTTTTTCAATGTTTTGAGTGATAAGTGTTTCATCTTCGATAAAAACTTTTGCATCTATTTGAAACAAAGTTGCTAACTCTTGTTTTTGATGAAAGATTTTTATCTCTTTCTCATTTTGAGCCTCTTTTTTACCCTTTATTTGAGTTTGAAAACTCCTTACCTCTTGAAGTTTTTTAGAGTTTAGCTCAAATGATATTTTCTCTTTATCTAATTCATCTTTTACTATAACTGAGTCTTTATTTTTTAACTCTATTTGTTGTTGTAACTCTTTTGCTTCATTTTGAAGTTTTTTTTCCTTTTCTTTATCTTGAACTATGATTTGAGTTAAAGAGTTTGTTTCTTGATAGATGGATTGGATATTTAAAGCTTTATTAGCAAACTCTAGTTTTAAAAAGTCCCCTTTTTTATCCTCTTTTTCTTTTTGTATCTCCTCAAATTTTTGAATATATTTTGTATTGTCAGCTTCTAATTTTTGTAAGTTCTCAAGCCAAGTAGAAACTATTTTAAATTCATTTTCTTTGAGATCAAATTCTGTTTTTTGAACTTTTAAACTGTTTAAAACCAATATTTTTTCTTCTAATACTTCATGTGATAATAGCTCAATAGTTCCCAAAGAGTTTTCATCTAGTTCAATCTCTTTTTTCTTTATTGAATAAGTTTCATAGATTGCTAGAGAGATTTGTTTGTATATTTGTGTTCCTGTGATTTTTTCTAGCAAGTTTGAACGCTCATTTTCTCGTGCTTTTAAAAAAGCATCAAAACTTCCTTGAGCCAACATCATAGATTGGATAAATCTATCAAAATCTAGCCCCGATAACGCTTCATTGTATTTTGGAACTTTTGAAAGATAGGATTCTAAAATATTTCCCGATTCTACTTCGCTAATTTCCATCTTAGCATTTTGAAACTTCCCATCGGCTTTGTTTCTTGCTCTCTTTTGACTCCACGAACTTCTATAGACTTTCCCTTTGACTTCAAACTCCACTTCACACAAACACTCCCCTGTATGTCGGCTCATAAGTTCATTTGGGTTTGTTAGTCTTGCGGTTCTTCCATACAATGCACAAGTGATAACATCAAGTAGGGTACTTTTTCCAGCTCCCGTTGGTCCAGTGATAGCAAATAAAGATTCATCTTTTAAAAACTTTTCAAAGTCTATTTCAAACTCCCCTTTTAGAGAGTTGATATTGAATAATTTGATTTTAAGAATTTTCATAGACTTTGCACCTTTGAAACTACCTGTTTGAAATTCAAAAGAAGCTCTTTTTCAAACTCTTTATCCTCTAACTCTTCAAGTTCCAATCTTCTTTCAAATACTTGTTCCACACTCAGTTCATCCAAACTCATAACTTGTAGTTCATTACTTTTAAGTTGTTTTTCACTTTTATCTATTTTGAGTGCTAGGAGTGTAAGCTCCGATTTTGAGGCAAATTCTCTGATTTCAGCATTTGCTGCCATAGGATTATCATCTTTAATATGAACTTCTATCCAACAGTTTTTATCTTCAATTTGAGTAAGTTCCCTTTTGATAGTTTCCCCATCCCCTTTAATAACAATAAGTTTTCTAAAAAGTGGAATTTCTAACTCCTCTATATCCATCCTATTTTCTTCAAAAGTCACAAGATTTACTTTTTGAGTGTTTTTGGATTCGCTAAAACTAAGTGGAATGGGAGAGCCTGAATATCTCACATGTTGATTGTTCCCCACTATTTGATTGATATGGAGATGCCCTAATGCCACATAATCAAACATAGAAGCTAAATAATCTCCCCCAATATCGATAGTTCCACCAATATAAATATCCCTTTCGCTTTGACTTGAACGACTCCCCACAGTTGTAAGATGTCCCATAGCAATTATTGGAATTTGTTTATTGTTTTTGAGTTCAAGAGCTTTTGTATAGCAGTTTTCATAATACGCTTTGATTCCACTATTTGCTAGTTGCTCTTTTTGGCTTATAGTTTCTCCCCCTAATGATGCTCTAATAACACCCTCTCGTAAAAATGGAACGGCACAAACAATAGATGCTAAAGCTTCATTTTTATAAATAGGGATGATGTTATTTTCATCCGCATCACCCGTTGTAATCACATGAACATTTAATACTTCTAAAAGCTGTTTTGGGGCTTTTAAGGTTGAAATTGAATCATGATTTCCAGCGGTCATAATGGTTGCAAGGAGTGTTTTTATATTTGAGAGTTCTTTTAAAAAATTGTAATAAAGCTCTAATGCATAATTTGGTGGAGTTCCTGTATCAAAAATATCCCCAGATACAAGCAACACATCGATTTGTTTTTCATTTATAATGTGTAAAAGCTTTGAGAGAAAAGCTTGATGTTCATCTACCCTACTTTTTCCCATAAAATTTTGACCTAAATGCCAATCAGATGTGTGTAAAACTCTCATGCATTACTCTTTGTGAAATTTCTTTTTTATCAATTCAACAATTATAGACTCTCTTTAATAAGCTTTAACTAAAATATCATCTTTTTAACAATATTCTCCAAAAGATATACTCGGCGGCTCAAAAGCAACTTTATTCTATAGTTCCAATCAAAAATGAGTCCGCCATTCAAACCCACAATTGTTGATCTTTTGATAGTAGGGAGACTATCGACGTACGCCATTGCGGCGGTGGGATTAGGGCTTCAGGCTATTATGATACTTTTTGCTCTTTTGGGTCTTTTAAATATCTTTATGGTTACTATTCCTCATCATCTTGCTTCGCTCTTTAGTGATCATGAAGCTACTATCGAAGAGGCTAGCATCTATCTTATTATCGTGGGACTTTCGCAATTTCCTTTGGCTATGGTACTTGTTATTGGTGGGGTCTTAAGGTGAGCAGGAGATACAAAAACCCCATTAATCATCAATCTGGTCTCATTTTGGGTGGCAAGAATCATTCCTGCGTTTACTCTAAGCTACTATTTCAATGCCATTATTGTTGTCTATCTTGTAATGCTTGGCGAAACTCTAATTAAATCCATCGTTCTTTGGATGATTTTCAAACAGGAGAAATGGCAAAAAATTAAAATATAAAATGAGTGCAATTAAATATCAATTGCGAAACAAAAAAATTATTTGCACAATAGGATACTACTACATGACGATGATTTTGGCGGAGTATCGTTACAACGGGCAATACGAAACGATGGATTATGTCAATTATCAACGACAAGAGAGATTTTAATCTCCCTTAAAAACCCCTCTCTTGGAGGGGCACTACAAAAACTCCGTATTTTCACATCTATTTTTCTTTTTGACTACTTTTTCTTTGTAGTTCTCTTTGTGTTCTTCGATGTAAATATTCATCATGGCTAGCAAAAAGGATGTAATAGCAGGTCCTAGTATCATCCCCCAAAAACCAAAACTTGCCATTCCCGAAAGAATAGAGAAAAATATAAGCAACTCATTGATTTCATGCGTTGATTTGAGCATATCTTTTTGCACCAATCTGATAATTAGTGGCTTAATAAAAGTATCGGCTACGATAGAGATAACAACAATAGTGTAGGTAGCAATCTCAATAGAGACATCAACGCCTAAATTCTTCCAACTGTAAATCGAAAGAGGTACCCACACCAAAGCACCGCCTACGACAGGAATAAGAGAGGCAAACCCGTAGATAATCCCAAAGAGCAATCCATCAAAACCGTAAAATTGTATAAAAAATCCAAACAAAAATCCCTCCAAAATAGCCGTCACCACAATGGAGTAAAACACTACCTCCATCATTGAAGAGACGGAGCTTATGATTTTGGTACTTTTGATAGTAGGGATAGGGATGAGCGATTGAATAAAGCTAAAGACTCTATCGCCGTAAAAATTGAGTACAAAATAAAAGACAATAACCAAAAGGATATTTTTAACAAAGCCAATTCCCGCACTTCCCGCCGATGTGAGGTAGGAGGAGTAGGCTTTGATAGCTGAGAGTATCTCTTCATCTTTGAAAAACTCTTGGGATATTTCATTGCCATAAGGCAACTCTTTGAGCAAAGCTTTGATATAGTTAGTAGAGACACTTATCATGTCTCGATCAACATTGCTAAGATAATCAATAATCACAACGGCAATATAGGAGATAGGCACAAAAAGCAACACAAAGAGCATCATAGTAGAGATAAAGGAGCTTATTATGCGTGAACCCCCGAGTTTTTTGGTGAGTTTGGCTGTGGCATTGAAAGTCGCCATGGTAAGCAATAGTGCAATCACAATAGGAAATAAAAAGGGTTCATAAACATAATAGGCACCCCACAATGCCAAACCAAAAAAAAAGATAATAATAATGTTTAAATTACTCAAAGAGACCTCCCATTTTTTGTTGTTGAGGCAAGGAGAGCTTGAAATGCTCGTAGGCTTTTTGCGTTGCCACTCTCCCCCTTGCGGTTCGTTCAATGTATCCGTTGGCTATCAAGTAGGGTTCAAGAACATCTTCAATAGTACTCTCATCCTCGCTTAGTACCGCTCCAATAGTATTAAGCCCCAAAGGTCTGCCCTTGGAGCTGATTAAGAGTTCCATAAGCTTAAGATCTTGCTCATCAAAACCTTGCTCATCGACTCCTAGTTCACTAAGAGCGTATTGGGTTGTGAAGAGCGAAATCCTCTCTTCGTTTGCCACTTCGGCAAAATCACGCACCCTTTTTAAGAGACGCAAAGCAATACGGGGTGTGCCACGGCTACGACGCGCTATCTCATTACTTGCTTCATCGCTGGTATATTTATTGAGCCGTCTTGAGGCTTGATGGATGATTTGTGCCAACTCCTCGTGGGTATAAAACTGCATTCTAAAGTGCATTCCAAACCTATCACGCAAGGGATTGGAGAGCATTCCAGCCCGTGTGGTAGCTCCAATAAGCGTAAAACGTGGCAAATCAATCTTGACCGTTTGAGCCGCTGGACCACTACCGATAATAATATCCAACCTAAAATCCTCCATGGCAGGATAGAGAATCTCCTCAATGGCAGGAGACATTCGGTGTATCTCATCAATGAATAAAATATCACCCTCTTCGATGTTGGTCAAAATCGCAGCCAAATCTCCTGATTTTTCAATCATAGGTGCGGCGGTGGTTTTGATATTGGCATCCATTTGCGATGAGATAATATTGGCCAAAGTCGTCTTGCCCAGTCCTGGAGGACCAAAAAAAAGCGTGTGATCAAGAGCTTCTCCTCGTTTTTTACTCGCTTCAATAAAAACTTTGAGGTTTTTTTTGATTTTATCTTGGCCAATGTACTCATCCCATGTAGTGGGTCGAAGAGAGTTCTCATAAACCGTTTCGGGGGTGAATTTCTCTATCTCAACAACTCTTTGCATTATCTCACTACTATATGGTTCCTAACTCGTCTAGCACCCTTCACTGAACGAGCAACCGATCCCGCCAATTGAACTTGCTGGGGTTTATCAACGATACCTGTAAGAATAATCTCATCATTGCTTGTCGATACACCAATATTAAAGCCCTTTAATCCCACTTCAGCCACAAGTTTGGCTTTGATTTTAGATGATACAAAACTGCTATTGACAAATTCATTGGTATCCTCCACCACAGAATTTTGAGAACAACTGCCTAAGCTCAACATCACAAGCACCAACGCTATCCATAATTTTTTCATTTTTTTCTCCTTTTGAATTTAATAGGTATGTTCCAACGCTGGAAATTTACCCGATTTTACATCGGTTGCATACTCCTCAATGGCTTTGCCGATAAGTTCTCGTCCCTTAAGATAGGTTTTGACAAACTTAGGGGTAAAGGCATCGTAGAGTCCCAGCATATCACTCCAAACCAAAACTTGACCATCGCAATCAATACCCGCTCCTATCCCAATAGTAGGAATATCAAGAGCCTCAGTTACGGCTTTGGCAACATCGGGCTTAACCCCTTCGATGATTAACGCCACCGCTCCCGCCTCTTGCAAGGCTAGAGCATCGGCTACGATACGCTCTTTGTCATTTGTGCCTTTGATGCTGTAGCCTCCCTCTAGGCGTACCTTTTGGGGTTGCAAACCAATATGCCCAAAGACGGCTATGGAGTTTTGAGTCAATGCCCGTACAATCTGAGCTTTTTCAACTCCCCCTTCGAGCTTGATAGCATCAGCACCGCTCTCTTGATAGACCTTTATGGCACTAGCCAATGCCTTCTCGACGGTGCAGTATGTACCAAAAGGCATATCAAACAAAACAAAACTCCGATTGGATCGTTTGGCAACCGCTTTTGTATGATAAATCATCTGTTCAAGTGTGGCAGTGAGCGTATCATTCTCCCCAGCAAAGCTCATATTGAGACTATCACCTACTAAAATAATATCAATATAATCATTAAAGATGGAAGCAAAAAGAGCATCATAGGCAGTAATCATGACAATTTTTTCACTCTCTTGTTTCATACGTAGCAATTTTTTCAATGTTATCTTGTTGTTCACGTTGGCTCTTTTGGATATTTAAATATAGTTTACAAGATAATAGCGAAAAAAAGCTAATATATGTCTAGTTTCACCATGTTATAGTTGCCTATATTTTCAAGTTCATTGAGATAATTTGTCGCTGTTGGTCTTGAAACTCTTCGATAAAAGCTCTTTTGGTGTATGGATGTTAAAAGAGTGGTTCGAGCAAATCTTTGCTGTATATTTTTGGCTTTTGTTCTCTGATGATGTCTTTGGTTTCGTTCATCAGATGGAGTTCAAAACTTCAATTAAGTTTCAAGATACCAACAGTGCATTATGAAGCTGGAGCTTTGGAGCGAGTAAAATTTGGGTTGTATGAGTAATGGTTTTTGGCTATAATTATTGATAACAAGACGGGGAGTGAGCAATAGAGCCGTTAAATCAACATATTATTATCGATTACCTCAAAGCCCATAAACAAGATTGGATGCAAAAATATCTGATTGATAAAATTGGTATCTTTGGAAGCTTTGCCAATCATCACTATACCAAAAATAGTGATATTGATATTGTTTATGAGACTTCTACCAAAGATTTAACATTTTCTAATGCTGTAGAGCTTGAAGATGAACTGCAAAAAGCTTTTGGAAGAAAGATAGATTTGGTGAATTTCTCTTGTATGAA
>DYTG01000144.1 GCA_020726085.1 Sulfurovum sp. | reverse complement strand
CTATCTTTCTATAATCTTGCTTGGCTTTGGTTTGGAGGATTTTGAAAAACTCTTCTTTTTGGGTATCGCTCATAGAGGGTAGTGTGTTGAACCACGATACTTTTTCGGAGTAGTTAAACTCTATGGTATTAAACAAAATCTGCACAATTGCCGAGTGGCTCTTGACTAAGGCTCTATCGACTATCCCGTAGTGTTTGAGTAGCTCTTCATCTATCTCTACGACTTCGTCTATATGTGTGGGTATGGTGTAGTTTTGGTACTCTCTATCGTCTTTGGTAGCATTTTTCAAGATAGATAGTCTATTATCTATCCCCGATGCTGTATTGTCTAGCTTCACTTTGTACTCTCTATTTTCAAAGTAATAATAGACAAGTCCGATAGATACAATCAAAATAATGATGCTAGATAGCCAGAGTGTTTTGATGCGGTCTATTTGGGCTTCGTTTTCGATACTCTTTCGTAGATAGGCGTTCTCATTGTGGCTCAAATCATCCCTATTTTCTGCCCATTTGTTTGCTTCTTTTAATACCTCCCCTTGCAGTAATGCCGATTTGTCGTATTGTAGCTCTATCCATCGATTTAAATCTTTGGCAAAGGGTCTGTCGATTTTGGCTAGGGTCTCTTCTAGCCATGGTTTGTCAAAGAGCGTTTGGTAGATTGCATTATTGTAAACCAAAAACCCATTTTCGCTTTTGGCAACTCCTGAGAGTTTGAGGTAGATTTGGGCGTTGTCGCTCTCATTGGCTAGGCATCTGCCCTCTATCATTTGGGCTACGAGGTGGAGCATTTTGACATTGTAGCTTGTATCCCCTACGATACGCTGTTGGATATTGCTAATATTGGACTCTTTGAAGCCATCTTGTATGAAGAGTTGATGGACTATCGTATCAATATCCTCTAGTTGTTCTATCGGATGGGAGGCAATGTGTGAGAGTATCTTTTGGGTAAGGTAGGGAGTCCCTGAGGTGTAGTCGAATACCTTTTGCAAAATCTCTTTGGGTGGGATGGTTTGATTGGTGAGTCCATCAAGCAATGGCATCGACTCTTTAAGGCTTAGTTGCGTAAGCTTGATAGCGTGAGCGATATTAAAAGGGGTTCGACTCGCATCCCTCATCAAATCCTCCGCCCGTGCCACCCCAAAGATAGCAAAGCTTAAGCGGTTGTATCGGATATCTTCGCTACGGAGATTGTAAAAGGTGCGAATCACCGCAAAAAAATCATCGGCACTAAAGATATCAATCCCCAAAATAGAGTCGATTTCATCGATGAAGATTACAATACTCTCATCGCATCGCTCCAGTACTCTATCGATAATCTTACCCAATCGATGAATAATCGTAATATTTTCCAAACCATCCCAGTAGTCGATAAACTCATCCATATCAAGCTCTAATTGTTCGATTATCTCAAACACAAGCGAAAAGTACCACTCTTTGACCTCAATATTTTGACTACCAATAGCCGTCATATCGATATTGACGCATCGATAGCCCTCCTCCTCCAATCGCTTGGAAGTGCGTACCCTTAGAGAGGATTTACCAATTTGCCGTGCATTGAGTACATAACAATACTTTGCATCTTTGAGGTAATCATAAAGCATCCTATCGGCTTCTCGTGGTATATACGATGGTGAGTTAGCAGGAAGTGTACCGCCTGTTTGGTAGAAGTTGGTGTTCATAAGGTGACTATCTCCATATCTGTAATATCTTGAAGTTTTTTAAAGCCTTGGTCGTTGGTATCAAGATATATCACGACACAACTCTTCATGAGGATTTAAAATAGTATTTTTATCTATCGTGATACCATTTTTGCTTTTGCGTATCAATCTATTAAACTCTTCCAAATCTCCATTCATAGATTTTGAGTTTTTGATATGTATCTCTTTTATCATATCATCTTTGAGACTTTTTAGGATATTCATTACACTATCCATATAGTTGTCTTCTATTTTAAGCTCTATGGTTTGCATCGCAGACTCCTTTTGGTGTGATTATATCAAAAATTATTCTCAAAAAACTATTCGTAGAGTGTTGAGCTACTCTATCAAACCGCTCTTTTCACTCTAATTTTAGAGCCATTATTGTACAATACCCTCAATAAAAAGAGGGAGATAAGAAACAATGCAAAACAAAATTGAGCTACTAGCTCCAGCGGGTAATTTGGAAAAACTTAAAATGGCGTTTGCTTATGGGGCGGATGCTGTGTATGGAGGGACGAGTACCTTTTCGCTTCGGATTCGTTCGGGCAAAGAGTTTGATATCGATTCTTTTAGAGAGGGAATCCAATACGCCCATGCTTTAAATAAAAAAGTTTATGTCACCATCAATGGCTTTCCTTTCAACTCACAGCTTGATTTGTATCGCAACCATATCGCCAAAATGCGTGACCTCTCCCCCGATGCCATTATCGTCTCTAGCCCTGGAGTGGTGCGTATGTGCCGTGAAATTGCTCCTAATGTTCCTATGCACCTCTCCACACAGGCCAATGTGATGAACGCCATGGATGCACAGGTCTATTACGATATGGGTGTGGAGCGTATCATTGCAGCAAGGGAGATTAGTCTCAAAGATTGCGAAGCGATTAAACGCTCTATACCAGAGCTTGAAATAGAGATTTTTGTCCACGGTTCGATGTGTTTTGCTTACAGCGGACGATGTTTGATTTCGGCTTTGCAAATGGGGCGCGTACCCAATCGTGGAAGTTGTGCCAATGATTGCAGGTTTCCTTATGAGATTTACGCCCACAATCCCGAAACCAACACCACCTTTAGACTCGAAGAGGAGAGCGAGGTGGGTACTTATATCATGAACGCCAAAGATATGAATATGGTTTCGCACATCGATGATATTATCCAAAGCGGAATCATTGATAGCCTCAAGATCGAGGGACGTACCAAATCGCCCTACTACCTCACCACCGTCACAAGAGCGTATCGAGCTGCCATAGACGATAGCTACGCCAACTCTTTTGATGCCAACAAATATCAAGAGGAGATTCATACTACCCAAAACCGAGGCTTCACCGATGCCTATCTCCTCTCCCGCCCGTATGAAAAAAACGATACCCAGAGCCACGGCTTTACGATTACCGACGGTACGCATCAAGTAGCGGGGATTGTGAGCGAAGATGGGCTAACGTGGAGCTGCAAAGACAAAACGTGTTTGGGTGATAGCGTAGAGATTGTTTTGCCTGTGGGTCAAACCATTGAGCCTCTTGAAAATGCGTACGGGAAGATTACAAAAGAGAACGATCGATACTATTTGAGCTTCAAAAAGATTGAGTCTCTTGGCGGTAAAGTTTTTGAGTGTATCCACAGCGGTGACCTCAATGACATTATCTTACCCATCAAATTGCCCAGCTATACCATTTTGCGTCGTGGGATAGTCGAAGCCAAAACCAAAAAAGGTTTGCTTTAGCAGTATCGCAAAATAGCTTCAATGTTTGGGAATGCATACAGAAACTAAAACACTCTATCAGAACCTCTTAATT
>DYTG01000026.1:12370-17309 GCA_020726085.1 Sulfurovum sp. | reverse complement strand
TGCAGGGATTGTTGAATGAGGGAGGCGAGGAAAGGGGGTTTTGCGGAGTTTTCAGATAAATAACAGATCATCCACTCTTTTATCATTGAGACTCTTAATTTCTTTTGCATAACCTTTGAGTTTAAATACTCCTATAGTGTCGCATATTTGTACCACTTGAGGTTCTTCTAAATAGTTACTTTTAGCAAAACCTAATCCATAGAGATACTCAAGATAATCTTGTGTTGTTCCTATGTTGTTCTTAGTAGGCGTTCACTCACGGCTTTGATGATTGGTGGCATTACTGTATTGCCAATCAAATCAAATGCCTCCCAATACTCAACCATTTTTAATTTGTAGTTGTCGGGAAATCCAGAAAATGATAGCCCCTCATCTATTGATATGGAACGCACCCCATATTTTGTCGAAACGGCTATTCTCCCCGCTTCAATAGCTACCAAAGTCGGGCAAAGTCCGAGTGGATTGATGATATGGGTAAAAGGAAACGAAAGTTTTCCTGCGACGATATTGTATCCTTTGGGGCTATCCATTTTGTAAACTCTTTTAGATACACCATTGATAATGATTTTTTCTTTTGGATGCTCAAATTTCAAATAGCCTTTTTGAGTCAAATCATCCAAATCCTCTTTGAGCCCAGGATAATCACAAAATGTTTTGATTTCATCAAAAGTCAAAGGCATACCATCCATCCAATCAATCCCTTTAAACTCAGCCCATTTTTTATATCGTCTTTTTTTGAGTATATCACTCAACAATTGGGCTTGTTTGTTGCTCGCTTCACCTTTGAGTTCTATATCCCAACTGTGGATATTATTGGTACCGCCACGCTTATCTTTAATGGATTTCCCATAAAGCTCTTGTTGCATGAACTTTTGAGTTAATAGGTTGCTAAATTCATTTGGTTCAAAAGAGACATCTTCATCAATAAAATTTCCAGTGTTTTGATAGCTCTCCACCAAATACTCAAGATTAGGTTTGTACCCCAAATGACCGACAATATAAACCCTTACTCTTTTTTGAGGTACTCCGTGCTTTGATGAGTCTATGAGTTTCCACGATACCTTATAATCAGCATTTTGAAGCTCTTGAAGCATAACTTTAAGGGTTTCGCCTTTATTGTGAGTCACCAATCCTTCTACATTTTCAAGTAAAAATCCAAGAGGTTTTTTTGTTTTTAGAATATCAAGAACATTAAAAAATAGATTGCCTCGTTCATCATGAAAACCCTTTCGACTCCCTGCCGAGCTAAAGGGCTGACAAGGAAATCCCCCAAGCAGATAGTCAAAATCTGGAATATTGCCATAATCTACTTTGGTTATATCACCCGAAATTTCATGCTTGTTTTTAAAATTTTCTCTATAGGCTTTGATGGCATAGGGTTTGATTTCACTTGAAAACACACACTCAGAGGCAATTTTGAGTTCATTACAAGCTTGTTGAAACCCTATTCTCGTCCCTCCGATTCCAGCAAATAGATCAATAAACCGAATCTTTGTTATTGTCAAATTTTCTCCTTTTGCCCTTTGTGTGCAATAAATACCAAAAACCAATTAGCATCTATTGTATCTTTAAAAGGAATTTCTAAAAATTGCCTCTTTTCAAAGCCTCATCATGGCACTCATTGCAAGAAGTAAATGAAATTTTTAGAGATACCCTTAGTTTTAGTGAAATAGATTATAGCCAAAGAGTCGTTAAAATCTTATCAACGGATATGACGCACTTTTATCGGAAGTGGAACTTTAGTCCCAAAATGCCATTCCAACTGCATATTTTCCAAATAGAGTGCAGGTGTGAAAGGTCGGTTTATCAATACAGTTTGTAAGATTGCTACTATTCTTTGCCAAAAGCATGGGATTTACAATTTTTGGATATAATTTTACAATTTTGATTTTAAGGGAGTTTTATGAGAGTCTTTGTTGCTCTTTTGATGCTATTTTTGCTTATGGGTTGCGGTGAGGAGGAGAAGCAAACCCCGCCTACACCCATCGTCTCAAAGATCAAACAAGAGTCCAATGAGTCCAATCAAAGCCGTGTAAAATCTGCATCAATAGCTCAAAAACCCATCCAAACACCCACTTTGGATCGCTACGACAAAGAGATATTTTCGATTTTCGATTTTTCACAAGATAGCTCCAAAGCCAAAAAATTTGTACTCTACAAAGAGGGAGTGGATTTCAAAAATATTCCCCAAAAGATTGTGATTATGAACTTTTTTGCACAAAATTGTACTCCTTGTATCGGGCAGTTTCCCTATCTTTCGGATTTGCAAAGCAAATACCAAAAAGAGCTTTTTTTAATGGGAATTATTTTGGATTCGCAGATGAACAAAGAGCAATTGAGCCAATTTGCCAACGACAAACATGCGGTTTTCTTTTTGAGTGATAGTGAGCAAAATACACGCCTTGTCGATACTGTAGCCAAACAATTGGGCATCAAAAATCTCATACTTCCCTTAACGGTCATCTACAAAGAGGGTAATTACTACATGCACTACGAGGGGGCTGCCCCCATAGAGATGATTGAGAGCGATATTGCCCAAGCATTGGGACAATCAAAATAATTTTGTAAATACAAAGGTAAAAAATGTTTAGTTTTCTTAAAAAAGCATTGGGCAAGACCAATGAAGCGATAAAAGAGGTACTCCCCCAAAAAAAAAGAGTCCTTACCAAAGATGAATTTGAAGAGATTTTATTAGAGTCTGATGTGCATTACGATTTGGTGGAGAGATTACTCATGGGTTTACCCGATGAGATTAATAGAATCCAAGCTTTCAACTCGCTTATTTCCGTCTTTCAATACAAAGCCAATTGGAAAGAGAGCGACGATAAGCCCTTTGTGGAGATGATTATAGGAGTCAATGGGGCAGGTAAGACAACGACTATCTCCAAATTGGCTCGTCGCTACCAAAAAGAGGGTAAAAGTGTCATTTTGGGGGCGGGAGATACCTTTAGAGCTGCAGCTATTGAACAACTTAAACGTTGGGCGGATAAGCTTGAGATTCCCATTGTCTATACTCAGCAAGGACACGACCCCTCTGCTGTGGTTTACGATACGATTTTGTCTGCCAAATCAAGAGGGAGCGACCGTGTCATCATTGATACAGCAGGAAGATTGCACACACAGAGCAATTTGGGCGAAGAGCTTAAAAAAATGGTACGAGTAGCAACCAAAGCCTTGCCTACCGCTCCCAATCGCAAAATGCTCATACTCGATGGCACGCAAGGAAGCTCAACTATTAATCAAGTCAAAGTCTTTGATGAGATGATAGGCATTGATGGTATTATTATCACCAAGCTTGATGGTACAGCCAAAGGCGGGGCAGTATTGACTATCGCTGATGAACTTAAAATGCCGATATTTTATATTGGAGTGGGCGAACAACCCGATGATTTGATACGTTTTAAAGCCAATGAGTATGTCAATACTATATTGGATGAGATTTTTATCTAAAAGATGAGTTGTATTTTTTGAAATTGTAAGTTTAAAATCGCCAAGCATAGATAAATCTCAGAAACAAGGAGTGGGACATTTAAATGAAAACTATGCTTGACGATTCAATGAAAAGCTACTCAACTCTTTTCAAGGTGTGATTATAGGGAATTTAAATTAATCAATAGTTAATAAAAATTGAAAGTTGGCAAATATTACGAAAAGTGGGTCGAATTTATATTAAATAGTATAAATATTTCTCCTACTTAAGTTTAGAAATGATATAATTTATATAAAAAATATTTAGGTCATCCAAAATAGTAGGAGTATGATTATGAATCTAAGAATGATTGCGACAACGCTTTTTGTCTCTCTTTTTTTTCTATCGTGTGGAGGCTCAAGCAGCTCATCTACGGCGACCAATGACACAAAGCCCCAAGAGGATGCTTTTGGCAAGATTGTTGCCTATGTCCAAAGTGATGGCAATACAATGTTGCCTACCACGAGTGATTACAATAGCGTTGGAGCTACGAAAGTCAATGCTAAAAATATAGATTATATTAACTCTGTATTTGCAAAATACATTACGACCCAGTATGTTGAAAAAAGTAGCAATATTGTAGAGCTTGTCGATTCGATTGTTTTAAATCAAGCGGTTTTGATTGACTCAGAAGATAGCGTCATGCAAACCAAAAGCATTACGCTTCGGCTTGTCAATACCAAGGGGAGCAACCTAAGTGCATTGGCGTGGCTTGATGGAAATGCTACAATTTTGGGTAACGCTCCAACGCAAAACTATGAGGCTATGAATAAGATAGGCAAAGAGTTTGTGGTTGTGCGTGTGAAGTTTAAAGATGATTCGGTGGCATTGGCTTACAAAGAGATTGAGACTACCGCCTATCAAAACGCCTTAACACAAATCAAAGGCGTACCTCCTAGCAGTGTCAAAGAAGATGACAATTACACCTATAACCCCTCCATTTACAATCCCGACGAAGATACGCTCACCTTTAAAGCTACCCATTTGCCCAGTTGGCTAAGGCTTGATAGTGCTACAGGCAAGATTTGGGGCATACCTACCAACGCCGATGTGGGCATTGCCAAAGATATTAATATCAGTGTCAATGATGGTCACGATGTTGTCCATATCAAACCTTTTAGTATTGAAGTTATCAATGTCAATGATGCTCCTACTATCGAGGGAACGCCTCCGCCACAAGCCTATGAAGATAGCAATTACAGCTTTTTACCCATCGCCAAAGACATAGACACCAGCACAACGTTGCTCTTTTCGTCCGCCAATTTCCCCGCATGGCTTAATATCAATGCCCAAACGGGACGGGTAAGCGGCGTACCAAGAGATAGCGACGTAGGCATCAAAAACCAATTGCGTATTCTTGTAAGCGATGGGGAGGATAGTGATATGATTGAGTTTAGATTGGAGATTATTCCCATCAATGATGCACCCCAAGTTCAAAGTGTAGGCAAGAGTATCAATATCTATGAAGAT
>DYTG01000026.1:0-12270 GCA_020726085.1 Sulfurovum sp. | reverse complement strand
CAATGATGCACCCCAAGTTCAAAGTGTAGGCAAGAGTATCAATATCTATGAAGATAGCAACTTCACATTTGATATCAATGCTACTGATGAAGATAATGATAGCTTTACCTTTAGAGCCACCGATTTGCCTCAATGGGCAAGGCTCGATAGTGCAACGGGCAAGATAAGCGGAGTACCAACCAACGATGATGTAGGACTTAGCGACCCCATTAGGGTGTTTGTGCGTGATATTCATGGGAGTGAGTCCAATACAAGCTTCCAAATCAATGTCATTAACACCAACGATGCTCCAGTATTTAAAATCACCAAGCTACCCGATGCCAATGAGGATAGCCTCTATCTTTATACGATAGAGGTTGAAGACGTGGATGCTAATGATTTATTAGAGTATCGCGTCACCAATCTTCCAAGTTGGCTCTATATTAAACCCGCAAACGGTGAAGTAGCAGGAATACCTACCAATGACGATGTTGGCATAGCTAAAGATATTAATGTGACGGTTTTTGATGGTACGGTATCGGTTTCAAGGGTTTTTGATATAAAAGTTATCAATGCCAATGATGCACCCCAAGTTCAAAGTGTAGGCAAGAGTATCAATATCTATGAAGATAGCAACTTCACATTTGATATCAATGCTACTGATGAAGATAATGATAGCTTTACCTTTAGAGCCACCGATTTGCCTCAATGGGCAAGGCTCGATAGTGCAACGGGCAAGATAAGCGGAGTACCAACCAACGATGATGTAGGACTTAGCGACCCCATTAGGGTGTTTGTGCGTGATATTCATGGGAGTGAGTCCAATACAAGCTTCCAAATCAATGTCATTAACACCAACGATGCTCCAGTATTTAAAATCACCAAGCTACCCGATGCCAATGAGGATAGCCTCTATCTTTATACGATAGAGGTTGAAGACGTGGATGCTAATGATTTATTAGAGTATCGCGTCACCAATCTTCCAAGTTGGCTCTATATTAAACCCGCAAACGGTGAAGTAGCAGGAATACCTACCAATGACGATGTTGGCATAGCTAAAGATATTAATGTGACGGTTTTTGATGGTACGGTATCGGTTTCAAGGGTTTTTGATATAAAAGTTATCAATGCCAATGATGCCCCGACGATTTGGGGTAAACCATCCAAAAACTCTATTCCTGCTACAATTGATTTTAAATTTACGCCCAATGCCGATGATGAAGATACCAACACAACGCTTAGCTTTAGTATCGCCAACAATCCCGCATGGATGCGTATCAATAGTACTACAGGCGTGGTGAGTGGATATCCAGAGGCTTTGGATGCGGGTGAATACACGGGCATAGTCGTAAGCGTAAGCGATGGAATCACAAGTGCCAATTTGGAAGAGTTTAACGTCACCGTTACGCCTATCACCAAGCCTCTCAAAACAGGACAAGAGTTGAGTTATGTGACCTACGATGATGGTTATTACGACAAAGGTGAAATAAGAAGCTTCACAAGAGCCGATGATATCGTCACCTCTACCTCTATGAGGCTTATGTGGCAAGATAATGCCGATGTCATTGTAGTCAAAAAACCGTGGCTTACAGAGCTTAATTATCAGGCTTATCGACACGAAGATACCTCAGGGGATACTGCAGCGACCTATTGTACTCAATTGAGGTTGGGTGGATACAGCAATTGGCGAGTCCCTAGCGTAGAAGAGCTTATGGGTATTAGCGACAAATCCAAGGTTAATAACGGTGTTGATAAGCTTGAAAACTCTATTGATGCGCAGTTTTTCTACACCAACGGGGATATTTATTGGTCATCAACTTCACTCAAATCAGAGAGTTCAAAGGCGTGGACGGTCAAGTTTGATTACGGTAGCAACCGTTGGAACAACAAATCCGATGCGTATTTTGTGCGATGCGTTCGCAATAAGGAGTAGTTATGAAACGCAGTATAATAGTTATGATTTTTTTAAGCTCTCTTTATGGAGAGTATTACAAACAAGACAATAGGGTAATTGAAGTCGCTACCGCCTTTATTTGGCAAGATGAGGCGTACTCTCAAAGCGAACTCGATGCTTACAGTGCTGGGGATAGCGTCGATAAGGTACAAAACTTTGAGGGAGCTCTTGAATATTGTGAGGCTTTGGTGCTTGATGGATACAGCGATTGGCGATTGCCAAACTTTACAGAGCTTTATCTATTGGCAGAACGTAACGTAAGCCAACCCTCTATTGATGCAACGTTTGACAATACGCCAACAGGGAAGTATTGGAGTTCAACCACCTCAGCCGACCAGCCAACGCAAGGGTGGGTTGTTGATTTTTTACATGGCAATTCAGAGTTGCTCGATAAAAGCAGTAGCGCTTATGTGCGTTGCATACGAAATTAAAGGAGGAAAAAGATGAGATTTGTTATTGTTTTATTGTTTTTGTTTAATAGTGTATGGGCAGATCAGTTACGCAATGAGATACGAGGGGAACACAATGCTCCTACAAGCAATATCCAAACCAAAGAGATTAAGAGCAACGGGATTAATATCACCTTGCGTTATCCCAATAGTGTCTATGCAGGTGAAACGTTCACGGTTTATGCTTCAATGACCAATAGTATTGATTATGCCATCATGGGAGGCTTGACTCTATCGTTCCCCCAATACAGCTCCATGGATGCCAATATACTTTCACGACGATTTGATAAGCTCAACGGCTACCTTCCGCCCTCCAAGCTCTACAGTCGTGTCTATAATCGAAACATTCCTATTGATTACTATGTGATAGAGGGGTGGGAAAATGAGTGGCGTTACGGTGCTACCAATCACATGGAACTTCAATTCAAAGCCCCCTACAGTATTTCTCAACTCGAGGTCAACGCACGAGGGGTTTTAATCTTTGGCAGAGGGCGAAACAAACAAGAGGTTGCCGTTCCTATTCATAGCTACCTCAACGACCAACAAGGCTACCCCGTAACCCAAATTGCTATTAAAGTGTTACGCTAAAAGATGAGAATAGCTTCTCATCAAAATTTATCCTAAGACCTCAATCTCCTCAACGCTCAACCCCGTAATCCATACAATAGTATCAACCTCTAAACTTTTTTGAAGAGATTTTTTGGCAATCTCAATTGCTTTTTTCTTCTCCCTTGCACTATTTTAACCGTTATTATTTCATCCTCTCTCCTGCTTCGCAACGCCCTATTGGTATCTTGAAGTTTTTAATTGGTAGCTCATGATACCAATTTGTTATTAAAATATCACCAAAATGTAATAAACTTGCACACTTAAAATTATACTTTAAAGGAAGTTCATGGGAAGTTCTATGAAAATCGCTATTGGGGTAGGCTTTGCACTGCTTGTAGCACTATTTGTTAAAAGTTCGTTTGGTTCAATTCAAGGGAGCGGATTTTTGTTGATAGCAGCAGTGTTTGGTGCCTATATGGCGATGAATATTGGTGCTAATGATGTTGCTAACAATGTTGGCCCCGCTGTAGGTTCAAAAGCACTTACGCTCACGGGAGCTATTATTATTGCTGCTGTTTTTGAATCAGCAGGTGCATTCATTGCAGGAGGCGATGTTGTCAAAACCATCCAAAAAGGCATTATTGACCCCTCACAGTTTAAAGACCCGATGGTATTTATCTACGCAATGAGCGCATCACTTCTAGCGGCCGCTCTTTGGTTAAACTTGGCTACATGGCTTAAAGCTCCTGTATCAACGACTCACTCTATTGTTGGAGGCGTTATGGGTGCAGGTATTGTCGCTGCAGGATTTACGATTGTATCGTGGGGGACAATGGGGGCAATTGTAGCATCATGGATTATCTCGCCCATACTGGGTGGGCTTATTGCTGCGGGATTTTTATACATTATCAAATCACAAGTACTCTACCAACAAGATAAGCTTCAAGCTGCCAATAGGGTCGTACCCATTCTTCTTGCGATTATGATATGGGCATTTACTACCTACATTATCCTTAAAGGCATTAAGCATATCGTTAAAGTAGAGTTTGTTCTTGCATTGGGTATCGGTTTTGTTGCGGCGTTGGCTGCTTACTTTGTCATTAAACCCATCATTGGCAAAAAATTGTCACAACTTAGTGATGAGAGGGTTGATATTAACAAACTCTTTACCTTGCCGCTTATTTTCGCAGCAGCACTTTTAAGCTTTGCTCACGGTGCTAATGACGTTGCCAATGCGGTTGGTCCTCTTGCAGCTGTGTATGATGCATTAACTCATATGCAAATCTCACAAACTGCTTCTATTCCATTATGGATTATGATGGTTGGTGGATTGGGTATTGCCATTGGTTTGGCACTTTTTGGACCACGCCTTATCAAAACAGTAGGTTCAGAGATTACCGAACTCGATCATATCCGAGCCTTTTCTATTATGATGGCTGCGGCTATTACCGTTGTCGTTGCTTCCCAATTGGGACTTCCTGTATCTTCAACGCACATTGCAGTAGGAGCAATCTTTGGAGTAGGATTTTTGCGAGAGTGGACTGATAGCAAGAATCCATCAAAAAGAATGGATGAACTACACAAAGAGATATATAAATATCATACAATGAAAGAAGAGCTTATTGTACTACAAGATTCAAACGAATATGAGAAAAAATTTAAACTCGCTCAAAATATTAAAGAGCAAAAAAGGGTCATAAAAGCACTCAAAAAATCAATCCGTGGAAATTATGTCAAGCGAGGATTGGTGAAAAAGATTATTTTGGCATGGATTGTCACAGTACCTATAGCGGCTATACTTTCTGCTATTATCTTTTTTATACTCAAAGGGATAGCTGGATAACGATTTTACTCTTTAAACTCAAACACCCTCAATTTTGCGCTGCGGCTTCGGGGGTTTTGTTTGATCTCTTTTGGGGTGGCAATGATGGGTTTTTTGGTGATGATTTTGCCTAGTTGGTTCTCTCTTGAACAGGTACATTGCAAGGCATGGGGGCTACATATGCATTTTTGTGTCCATTTTTTAAAGCGATTTTTGACCAAGCGATCTTCGAGAGAATGAAACGTGATCAAAGCCACAATAGCCCCCCTATCTCTTTTGGCTTCCAAAGCATCCAAAAGTCTCTCTATCTCTTCGAGTTCACGGTTGAGTTCGATTCTAATGGCTTGAAACATCAGCGTAGCGGGATGAATTTTGCCCCCTTTGATGAGCTTAGTGGCAATGTGACTAAGTGTTTTGGCACTCGTAATAGGAGCTTGATTGCGTGCTTGAATCACGGCAGAGGCGAGTTGTTGATAGGGGCGAATTTCGCCGTAGTGATGGAAAATATACTCCAATTGTTCTTGCGAATAGCCATTGACAATATCTTTGGCACTCATTGACTCCCCTTGATCCATACGCATATCGAGCGTATCACTCTCAAAGCCAAAACCCCGCTCCCTCTTGTCAAGCTGCAAAGAAGATACCCCAAAATCGGCCAATACCCCTTTGATAGGAGTCTCTTTGAGTGAGGCAAAAACATCCGAAAACTTTCCTTTGTAGAGTGTGGAACGATGGACATAAGGTTTGAGTCGCTGGGTAGAAAAATCAAGAGCCTCATGGTCTCTATCAATGCCAATGTGTTGGATATTGCGATGAGCTTCAAGCAAAAAAGAGCTATGTCCGCCGTAGCCTAAGGTGCAATCGACAAAATAACCCTCATTCAAATCTCGAAAACTCTCCAAGACTTCATGAAGAAGCACGGGTACATGGGGTATTGTCATTTTTTTTCCTACAAGCTTCAAGCTTTTTTAGTATAATACCATAAATTAACGCATAGGATAACTAATGAATGAAGCCCTTGTCAAATCACTTTTGCATGTCTCGCAGTCGCTTTTTTTGATAAAAACTTCTTTATCTCCGCAACAGGTTTTACAACAGTCTTTTTGCTCAAACACTCCACAATTAACTTACCCTTATTGTTATCAAATTGTTATTGTAGCCCTATATAATTCGCTCCTAAAAAGTAAGCCAAAAACCTTACATTCAACTGGAGACTCACTTTGAAGCAATCGTATTTTAAAACCAATCTCTTTTTTGTCGCAATATTTCTTGTTGCAACCGCATATTTTCTCTATTGGGGAGCGGACTACACCAACCATAACCACGTTTTGGTTTTTGTGTTGGCTACCTTTTTTGGTGTCTTTATGGCGTTTAATATCGGTGGTAACGACGTTGCTAACTCCTTTGGTACAAGTGTTGGAGCAGGTACGCTCACGATACGACAAGCGCTTATTGTAGCTGCTATCTTTGAGGTAAGCGGAGCGATGATTGCAGGAGGAGAAGTAACAGAGACAATACGTGATGGGATTGTAGATCTTGGTGCTTTGCATATCGAACCCATGCAGTTTGTCTATATTATGATGGCTTCACTTCTAGCCTCTTCGTTTTGGTTACTTTTTGCTACCAAAAACGGATACCCTGTATCAACTACACACTCCATTATCGGAGCAATTGTCGGAGCATCTATCACATTGGGTATTGTTTTGCAAGGTGTAAACAGTGCTTTTACATTGGTGCATTGGAATCAAATTGGTTCCATTGCACTCTCTTGGGTTGTCTCACCTTTGCTTGGTGGAATCGCTTCCTATCTTCTCTATGGCTACATCAAAAAGCATATTTTAAGCTACAACGATGAAGTTGAAGCCCGTTTGGCAGAAATTCAAGATGCTAAAAAGATTCACAAACTGCAATATAATCAAGAGTTTGAAACCTTAAGCGTCGAAGAGCAGCTTCGTTGCACGAATGCTATTGCACGAGATGCGCAGTTGATTCACTATGGAGATGAACGTGATGAGGATTTTGAGAGTCCTTACAGCAAAAAGATTTATGAGATTGAGAAGCAAAAAGATACCATTGGTACTCGAAAAGCCATTGAGAATTTTGTCCCGCTTGTAGCAGCCGCTGGTTCGATGATTATTGCGGGAATGATGATTTTCAAAGGACTCAAGCACATGGATTTGGAGTTTACACTTGTCAATAAGTTCCTCATTATATTTAT
Source organism: Sulfurovum sp. (assembly GCA_020726085.1). Classification (GTDB taxonomy): domain Bacteria; phylum Campylobacterota; class Campylobacteria; order Campylobacterales; family Sulfurovaceae; genus FS08-3. Next base: position 5,299 of record DYTG01000026.1, on the reverse strand, counting down.
GGTTGGGGCTTTAATATGGATGTCCACCTTTATTATGGCAAAATCGCTTCATCGTCGTTCACTTTCGGATACCACATTTATTTTGTTTAGTTGGATGCAAGTCTTTACCGCTTCGGGTTTTGCTTTTAGCCACGGCTCCAACGATATTGCCAACGCCATCGGGCCTTTTGCTGCTATTATGGATGTCTTACGAACAGGAGAGCTTGGAAGTGATGCAGCCGTTCCACCCGTAGCGATGCTTACATTTGGTGTCGCACTCATCAGTGGGCTTTGGTTTATGGGTAAAGAGGTTATTCAAACCGTAGGACATAACCTCACCAATCTACACCCTGCTTCAGGCTTCTCTGCGGAACTTGCGGCGGCTAGCGTGGTACTATTGGCTTCCATGCTGGGTATTCCTGTATCAAGTACGCATATTCTAATCGGTGCGGTTTTGGGGATTGGTTTGGTAAATGCTCAAGCCAACTGGGCATTGATGAAACCTATTGCTTTGGCATGGATTATTACCCTTCCTGCTTCTGCGATTTTAAGCAGTATTTTCTTTCTTGTATTGAGCAAACTTTTGTAGTCCACAAAGCGAGTAGCTTCTGGGGGGCTACATCTCTTTTGCTCCATTTCACCCCCCCCCTCTATTCCTAATTGATAAAATCTTTCATTTTTTTACTATTATTTTTCATTATATTTGATTTTTAAATTATAATTTGATATAATAATGTTTATATGAAAAATCTATTATTTCTAATAAAGGATAGTTATGTTGAAGGATTTTATAAAATTAGAAACCTTTTTGACGGTAGTAAGAGAGAGAAGTTTCTCTAAAGCATCGGCAAAATTGGGCATATCGCAACCTGCCGTAACCCAACAGATTAAATTTATCGAAAACTACCTTGATACCAAAATTATCGAACGTAAAAAAAACGGTATCAAACTCACCAATGAGGGTGAAGAGCTTTACAAGATAGTCATACGCATCGAAAAATCTGTCAATGAAGCCGAAAAAAATCTGCTCAAAATCATCAACAAAGAGATTACCTTTAGACTAGGGGCCTCTTTTACGATTGGTAATTACATTATCCCTGGGGAGTGTCTCAATACCATTAGCGGTATTATTCACAACGATATCCATCTTGAGATTGAAGAGAGCAAAGATATTATCGAACACGTCAAAGATAGAAAACTTGATTTAGGATTGATTGAATCGCCTCTTATGGATGAAGCACTCATCTATCGTGAGTGGCTTGAAGATGAATTGGTCGTCTTTTCCAATACTCCACTGCCCAAACTGCTCAGTACCGAAGAGCTTTATGAATATCGATGGATTTGTCGAAACGACGGCTCTTGTACCCGTAAAGTTGTCTCAGAGGTCTTTGAAGAGTTGGGCGTTTCGTGCAAAAGCTTCAACGTCTTAAGCGAAGTGAGCAACACCACAGCGGTATTGCAAACCATCAAACGCAGCAAAAAATCAGCCACCCTGGCTCCCGTTGTATCGATTGTATCAAAATACGCTATCGTCGATGAAGTCCAAAAAGGCGAACTCTTTGAGGCAAGAATACGAGGCTACACGATGAAGCGAAAACTCTACATGGTCTATACCAAAGAGAACAAACGTAACGCTTATGTCGATAAAGTGGTTGATTACATTATCTCAGGTAACTGCTAAACAACTCAAAAGAGAGGATATGCTAAAGTAGATTACTCATTAGTCTATCCGTATTGGCAAAGTGTAGCCCCATAAATTGGGTCAATGTATGCTTATCTTGGAAGAACCATCAACCAATTAACTTCGTATCTCTTGCTGTGGGGCTTTTTGGATTCTTGTAGTGCTTTGATATTTATCACGAGTTAAAAGCTCATGAAATTTAAAAAACTTATAGAGTGTTTTGGGTTCTATATCCACCATACCATCTTTAAACTCCAAACATCCCCGCTTTTTGTTGAGATTGACTGAAGCGAGTTCAACTAGAGAGAGATGCTTAGATATAAGCTTTTCAAGATTTACTTCTCCACTTATTTGATTTTCAAATTCCAAATAGAACTTATAGTTATTCAAGTTTTTATACTTGATTAGTCTCATATTCATCCTTATTTTAGTGGCTCAATCGAGTGAAAATTTTGTGTATTCCACATCTCGATAAGTTCATCTTAATGCTCCTTTGCCTACTCTTGCACCATTTTTCTACATCTTTTGGGTAAATCACCTTCGATAATATTGAGATTTTCCAGTTCAATAACAGCTTGATAATCATTATATTTAAGATGAATATGTCTAGGATGATGTTCACTATCAATCAAATACATCCGTATAATAATCCCATAAAATCTACTAATCTCAGGCATAACTACTCTTTGATTTTTAATCTATTATACCACAAAGAGGCAAAAGATGAAAGAGGATTTCTTCTTGTTCCATCTACGAGAAAATGGGATTGATTAAGCCTTTTGTATTGCGTTGGCTATATCTATAAAACGTTGAATATTTTGCTCTAGTGTAGTGTGGGTGTTATGGAGATGAAAAAGTGAAATTACCATCAAGTAGCCCTCCAAATGAATCGCAAAATGCCCATACTCTTTAAGCTCTTCCAGTGTTGCGTTGGTGAGCTAATTGCTCAAATCGTTTGGGTCGTTTGAAAAGATTTTGTAGTAGGGTAGTAGTTTGGAATCAGTGATTTCAACCTTTTTAAACACAACAAAAGAGACGAGGAGAAACGCCAAAGATTAGCATAGAGCCACAAACGCACTTTAACGCTTCTCAAAGTGTTGATAATCTTTGATAGAGTACCAATCTCCACCCCAAATCCAACCTCTTTTTTTGAATGCTTGAGTCGCTTTGTCGTGGGGTAGGAGCATTGCCAAATCGGTACTGGCTTGGCTTTGATGCACTCTTTTGAGATAGCACACGGAACCTTTGTGGACTGTTTTGCCGTTGGTATCTACATAGGGATTTTCAAGGGGATTGATATCAATAGCTTTGCCATAAGCGTGATTGGACCACTTCTTAGTACCCTCGATGAAACGACAATTAAACGCCGAGGTGTTATCGGCTTCGATGGAGGCAAAATCGCTACCGTGATAGTCGCTTACAAGCTTCATTTGTTTAATAGGATACCCCATTCTAAAAAGATCTCTAAAAATATCAACCGTCTCTTGTGCAATGCCTCGATGAACAATAAGTTTGCCTATTTGACAATTGCCATCAAAATCATAATGACTCACCTCAACGTAGCGCAAATCTTTAGGCTCCACAGGACAACCACTATGATAAGAGTTGCCTTTTATCATTCTAGCTTTGATAGTGCTATCAATGGGAGAGATTTTTGAAAAAAAACTATCGGCTTGTAACGCCATGCTCAAAAACAATAGGATAATTACACCTCTCATCGTACATACCCGCCGTGTACCCAGCCCGAACGACAACCACCTCTAGCTTGTCCGTAGTCCAAATAGCACCCTTCTCCATAATAAACAAATCGCCAACTTCCTCGATAGTCGCATACAAAAACACGATTGCCATTGTAGAGTGAATCGTATTGACGATAGTGTGCATTGGGCCCCTCTCGTACCGCCAAAAAGTTATCTCCGTAACGATCCAATCCGCCCACATAGGCCTCGTGACATCGTGCTTCAATAGTTGAAGTCAAACCCAGTGTTGCCAAAAGCACTACCAACAAAAAACGTTTCATTGTTCACTCCTTTAAATACAGTTGATACAATTGTACTCCACAGGAACTTAAGAACCCATAGCAAATCGCAATGCACAAGCAATAAAATAAGAAAAAAGAGCTTTTTGTAATTTTAATATGATAAAATATCAAAAAAATTTTCTACCCAAAAAATGCACACAAAAGGTCGTATCATGAAAAAATTCTTGAGCTTCATTTTCCTATCCTCTCTCATCTATGCCTCTTTGCCTAGCGGTATTGAAGCCATTGTCTCCAAATATCCTATCCCCAAAAGTATGATAGCTATTGATATTCGTGATGCGCACAGCGGACTCAATGTCGGTTCGCTCAATACCCAAGCCACCATGACACCCGCTTCGGTTATCAAAGTGCTTACGACTTACAGTGCCTTGTTGCATTTGGGATTTGATTACCGTTGGAGTACGCTTTTTTATTATACAGGCGAAATCAAAGAGGGGATACTCTATGGAGATTTGGTTATTAAACCTCACGGTGACCCCAATTTGGGTCTACAAAGCATTCAAGCTATCGCTCAAAAGATACAAGCCAAAGGGATTCATCGTATCCTAGGCGATATTGTCATCGATCGAAGTTTTTTTGATATTGGCGATAGTGACAGTTCTGGTTTTGATGAAAATATCTACAGTGCTTACAACGCTATGCCTGATAGCATGATGTTTAATGAGCGTCTCTCTACGCTTAGCGTCACGCCCCAAGGGGGAAGAATTGTCGTACAAAGCGATATAGGCGATGAGAGTTTTACGATTGTTAATAACGTCAAAGCTGTAGGGGGAAGTTGTCAAGGCAATCATGCATGGCCCTTTATCAAAATCAACAAAGAGCATGAAAAGCCTCTTGTGATAGTCTCTGGAAACATCTCAACCCGTTGTCCCAAAATCAAAATCAAAAAGCTTATCACCAAACCCTACCAAAGCTTCTATTATGCCCTTAGAAACGCTCTTAATGCTATCGGGGTGAGCAATCAATCGATGCTCAAAATCAGCAATCAAACCCACGAGACAAAAGCACTGTTTGTTTATAAATCACGCACACTCAGGGAGAGCGTAAGTATCATCAATAAGGAGAGTAACAACCTTCTTGCAAGACAACTTATGCTTACATTGGGGGCGTATATTCAAAGTCGCCCTTCGACACTGCTCAAGGGAAGAGAGGCGATTAGAACCATTTTGGCACGACACGATGTACATCTCTCCAAAGAAACCTTTATTGATAACGGCTCTGGGCTTTCACGCCTCTCACGCTTAAGCGCTAACGACCTTGCCAATCTTCTTACTTCGGCTTATGGTCGCTACGGACAACAATGGCTAAACACCCTCTCACTTGCAGGAGTCGATGGCACCACCAAACGACGCTTTAGAGGTTCTAATGTAGTAAACGCTGGATGGTTTAAGACAGGTACGGTTAAGGGAGTCAAAAACATTATCGGTTACGTGAAAGGCAAATCGGGTACGCTTTATAGCGTCGTCATTTTGGTCAATAACCCCCAAACATGGCAAGGTGCTGCAATGCAAAACGATATCATTAAGTGGCTGGTTCAGAATTATTAAATGAAAACCCTCTGTATATATCCTACTGTTCGTGCGATTCGTCAAGCTCTT
>DYTG01000143.1 GCA_020726085.1 Sulfurovum sp. | reverse complement strand
GATAAAAGAGTGAACCCTGAGAGATGAAATATTGATATTGCAATGTGTGTGGGTTTGATAGCAACAATACAAACCCATACCAAAGCACAGCAAAGTTGGAATAAAAAGCTATCAAAAACGCAAAAGGTATTGTTGGTAGTGGATAATATCGGGCATATCTCTCTTTTTGGCTAAGTGCAACGCCTCATCGACATAGAGATTGAGTATATCATAAGTAGATTGTGTGTTGTCTGAGAGGTTAAGACTCTTGGTGGCAATTCCCACAAAGACTTCAAGGTCACTCAATTCATCAACGGCTTCATAGTGTATATGATTTTTGATACGCTCAACCACTGTCGTGGAGTTTTCTTGATTGGTATTGAGCAAAAGCAACATAAACTCGTTGTCATTAAAACGTCCAAGAACATCAATACGGCGTGTATTGCGTACGATATTAGAAGCAAACGCTTTGATGATTCTATCGTGTTGCTCTTGCCCGTATGTTTCATTGGATGATGCAATGTGAAAGAGTACAACACTAAGGTGCGAACCATCACGCTTGGCTACTTCAATAAGGTATTTGTAGCTCTCTTCTAATCCTCTGCGATTGTAGATACCAGTAAGTTCATCATGTCTAGCCTCTTGCAGTAGAGCCTTTTGAAGGTACTCAATGCGATCTTGAAGCTCTTTGTTTTTATCTTGGAGATTGATAGTGGCGGTGATATTGTTGGAGAGTGCTAAAATGCGCAATGGCGTACCATTTTTGTTGCGTATCGCCATGGTACGAGTACGCATATAGATGGGGTGACCTGTTTTGTGTTGGTATCGGATAATTTGATTGAAAGGGTAGTTTGAGTCTTGTAAATGTTTTTGGAGTTTGGTCATAGCCGTTGCAAGATCTTCATCAAAAATAACACTTTTAAATTCACTAAAGTGATGCGACCTATCGTTGGGTGAGTAGCCCAATATCATCCAAAAGCGAGGAGAGATCCACATATTATTTTTTTTGGTAAGATCCCAATACCAAATTCCATCAACAGAACCCTCGTGGATAAAATCAAATATCGAACGGTTGAGAAAAGAGTGAAGCTCCTTTTGGAGATAGTCTAGTTGGATTGGTGTATCTGTCATTGATAAAAATTCTCATTCTCGCTTGAAGTCTGCTTAAATAAATCAATGAAATTATTAATATCATCGTAGTGAAGCACTTGATTGCCTCCATTTTTTTGAGCATGATAGAGCGCTTCATCGACGAAGAGGTTGAGTGTGTCGTAGATTTTTTGGGTATTGTCGCTGACATTGAGGCTTAGCGTTGCTACTGCGCAACTTACACTAAGGTAGTCAATTTTGTCCAAAGGTTGCTCTTGGACGTATTGGCGAATCCTTTCACACACTATAATAGCTCCTTTTTTGTTGGTGCTGGGCATGAGTATGATAAACTCTTCATCCCCAAATCGTCCCAAAATATCGACTCTGCGTGTAGAGTGTATCAAAATAGTGGTAAGGTCTCGGAGAACTTTTTTAAGGCGTTGCTCACCGTATTGGATGTTTACATCGTTGCAGTTTTCCAAATGTATCATTGCGACGCTAAAGAGTGCGCTATTGCGTTTGGCGACCTCTATGAGATATTTATAGCTCTCTTCTAGCCCTTGTCGATTGTAGAGTTGTGTAGTTGTATCATGAAACGATTTCTCTTGTATCTCTTGACGCAGTGCAGCAATTTCATTTTTGTAGGTTTGAATTGCATTCTCTTGGGGCATTGAAGTAGCGGTAATATCGTTGTGAAAAGCGATAATACGCAAAGGTTTGTTCTCTTGATTGCGAATAACCATAGCGTGACATCGCAACGAGACGATAGAGCCATTTTTGTGCCGATAGCGTAAAACTTTATCACAAGGATACTCTGGATATTTGAGATGTTGTTTGAGCTTTTCAATCGCCTCTTGATAATCCTCATCCAAAAGTAACTCTTTCCATTGTACGCTTAAGTGTTCTATCTCATCTTCTCGATAGCCCAACGTGTGCAAAAAGCCAGAGGAGAACCACATCTGATCTTTTTGACTCAAATCCCAATACCAAACACCATAAAGTGAACTCTTCTCCATAAACTCAAAGAGAGGTTTTTTGATAAACATATAGAGTTCTTTTGGAAGATAGTGGATCTCTTGGGGCTTATCTCTCATCGGTAGTAATCCTCATATTGGGCTTGTTCATCCATATCGCTCATATCTTGAGGTTTGATTTGGGGTATGACGATATGAATATTATCATAATGCTGCACACGGTTACCATGTTTTTTGGCATGATAGAGAGCATCATCGGCCGATAGGTTGAGCTTATCATGATAGTGTGGTGTATGGTCACTTATATTGACATGAATAGTAGCAATACCTCCGCTTATTGTTATACCCTCAATTGAAGCAATAGGCTGAGACTCTGTAAAGTCGCAGATACGCTCTGATACCATAATAGCATCCTCCTTATTGGTATTGGGCATAATGACCATGAATTTTTCACCGTCAAAACGTCCCAAAATATCAACTTTACGTGTATTTTTTTGCAAAATTACAGCAAACTCTTGAAGTATTTCATCGCCTTTGGGACGACCGTGTTGATTACTTAGTTCATCAAAATAATCAATCTCAATAAGTGCTACACTCAAATAAGAGCCGTCTCGTTTGGCCACTTCAATAAGGTATTCGCACTTCTCATGCAGTCCACGACGATTATAAATCTTTGTGAGATAGTCACGTGTGATTTCATTGTGAAGCTCCGCTTTGAGTTGCTCAATTTGGGCATAACACGCTTCTAGCTCATTTTGGTACTCCAACTCCATCATGCGTGCAAATCCTTATTGTAATATTTTATATTATTTTACAGAAAAGTTAGTAAGTGCTTAATAAAATATCTCAATTTATCTCTTTTTTGAGCAATAAATTGCATGAAATGCTACTTATCAAGAGTTTTTTGCTATGATGCAGACTACTATTTTCTTGAGAGTGATATTATGAAACAATTAGCGGTACTATTTAGCGGCAACGGTACAAATCTAGCCTACATCTTAAAACATTTGCATCGTAAAGATCAATACAACGTTGTTTTGGCTCTTTGTAACAACCCCAATGCCAAAGGGATAGAGATTGCCAGAGATTACGGAATAACGCTTGAGATTATCGACCACAAAGCCTATGCTACGCGAGAGGCGTTTGATGCAAAAGTTGTTGAAATCATCGAGGGCTATCGTCCCGATTTGACGGTCTTGGCTGGATTTATGCGTATTGCGACTCCTATCTTTACCCATGCTATCAAGGCTATCAATCTCCACCCCTCGCTCTTGCCCAAACACAAAGGACTCCATGCGATTGAACGAAGCTACGAGAGCGGTGATGAAATAGCAGGAGTCTCGGTTCATTGGGTCACAAGTGAGCTTGATGGAGGTGAAGTGATTTTGCAAAAGAGTTTTGCAAGAGAAACAAATATGAGCTTTGAAGCTTTTGAGGCAAAAATTAAAACCATTGAGAAAGA
>DYTG01000025.1 GCA_020726085.1 Sulfurovum sp. | reverse complement strand
ATTCAATACGCTTCAATAATACAACACTCCATCCTCTCCAACCAAAATGAACTTCAAGAGCATTTTGAAGACTCTTTTATGATATGGAAACCCAAAGATATTGTAGGTGGAGATATTGTATTTATCCAAGCCCTCAACGAAGAGGAGATTGTTGTGATGGTCATTGATTGTACGGGGCATGGCGTTCACGGTGCTTTTGTGACGATGCTTGTCAAGGGAATAGAGCGACACATCATGGCAGAAATTCTCTACAAAAAAAGAGAGCGTAAGTACCGCTCACATCTTGCAAAAATTCAATAAACGCATGAAAATGTTGCTCAATCATGAAAATTCTGACAAAACATCTTCACATGTAGGGTTTGATGGAGGAATTTTATACTATAATACGAAAGATAAAATTATTAAATATTCAGGAGCTCAAATTCTTCTTTTTATTGTTCAAGAGGGGAAGTGTACTACACCTAAAGGAGATAAACACTCCATGGGGTATCTTAAATCCGATGCAAATTATCCATTTACAAAATACAGCTATAATGTCTCTCAAGGTGCTAATATCTATCTTAGTAGCGATGGATATTTGGATCAAACGGGGGGCGAAAAATGTTTTATGTTTGGACGTCATGGATTTCAAAGAGTTTTGGAGATGCATTGGCAAAAGCCATTAGAGATTCAAAAAAATATTTTAATAGATACTTTCTACCATACAAACAAAGCCAAGAACACAAAGATGATTTAACCATAGTAGGATTAAAAATATTATAACAATAAGGAGGTTTCCTATGATTGATAGCTATTACAAATTCCAACAGCATTTGGAAAGTGAGGGCATTATGTTTAGTTTTGTGGGTCCCGTATCACACAATGTTGTGGAGGGAGTTGGAACGGTTTTGCGTAACAAAATGGAACTTGAAGCAGTGAGTACAAATGTCTCCCTGAAAGTCTTTTCGATATTTGTCGAGCAGATACAAAACGTGATACGCTACTCAGCCGATAGAATACCGCAAGATGATTTTGAGAGCGATATTAGCTTCGGTATGCTTGTAGTGGGTGAAAAAAACAAACAATATTTTTTGGTTGGTGGCAATCGTGTGACGTGCGAACAAAAAGAGCGTTTAAACGATTTCTTGGATAAACTTGCAACGATGAGCAAAGAGGAGCTTAAGCAATTTTACAAAGAGCGACGCAAAGCCCAACCCGATGAACACAGCAAAGGGGCGGGTTTGGGATTTATTGAAATGGCTAGAAAATCGACGGAACCCATCAAGTATAATTTTGAAAAAATAGATAACGAGAGTTACTATTTTACAATAGAAACAGTAGTCTAAGGAGTTGAGATATGACAAAATTACACATTAAAGCAACTAAAAGCTCTCCCGAGATTTTATTAGATCCCCTTAGTCATCAACACGTACTCAAAGGAGAATCTTACCCTGAGAACAGTTTGGAGTTCTATCGAGAGTTTTTTGATTGGATAGATTCTTACATTATTATACTCGAAGATATTCAAGAGGTGATTTTCAATATCGAACTTATCTACTTCAACAGTAGCAGTTCAAAAGTCTTAATGGATCTTTTCGATATTTTTGATGATGCATGCGAAGATGGCAAAAATATTACAGTCAATTGGGTCTATGGTGAAGACAACGATGCAATCTTGGAGTACGGTGAAGAGTTTGCTGAAGATTATGAAAATTTAAAATTCAATTTTGTAGTGATTTGAAAAAAATATCAATTTAACTAAAAAGTATAAATAAAATAGTAGTACAATAGATATTTTACTAAATTTTCGATAAAATTCCAATATTTTTTAGAGTGATAGATGCGGTAGTTTAAAAACTACCCAAAGAAAGGTTAAAAAAGGTTAAAATTAGTGCTTCATGACGTAACAGAAATTCAAAAAATTCTACCCCATCGATACCCCTTTTTGCTTGTTGATCGTGTGAGTGAACTTCATCCTAATGATAGGATTACGGCTTACAAAAATGTCTCCATATCTGAACCCATATTTGAGGGACACTTCCCAGGTCATCCCATCTACCCAGGGGTAATGATACTTGAAGGAATGGCGCAAGCAGGAGGTGTGCTTGCTTTTAAAAGCTTGGATGATGCTATCAATGTGAAAGATAAGGTGGTCTATTTTATGAGCATTGATAAAGCAAAATTTCGTACACCTGTACGCCCAGGCGATAGGCTTGTTTATGAAATATCGGTAAGCAAACGCAAAGGATCGGTTTGGCAATTTGATGCCAAAGCCTATGTGGACGACAAACTCGTCGCTCAAGCTGAGCTTAAAGCCATGATAGTGGATAAGTAAAACCCTCAATGCAAATGATTCATAATAGCACAATCATCGAAGAGGGAGCTAAAATTGGCAAAAATGTTACCATTGGTCCCTTTTGTCGCATAGGATCTGATGTTACCATTGATGAGGGTACAACCATAGCCTCCCATGTGGTGATAGAGGGCAAAACAACTTTAGGAAAAAACAACCGTATCTTTTCACATACGGTATTGGGTTCTATCCCACAAGATCTCAAATTTCAAGGCGAAGAGGTAGAGCTTATCTTTGGTGATAATAATACCATTAGAGAGTTTTGTTTTATCACCCCAGGCACCCAACACGGAGGCTGGGTTACGCGTGTAGGTAACAACAATTTGATTATGGGCTATGTGCATTTGGGTCATGATGTTATTGTTGGCGATCACTGTATCATCTCCAACGCCACCAACGTAGGAGGTCATGTTGAGTTTGGTTCTTATGTGGTTGTGGGTGCAACCAGTGCCATTCATCAATTTGTCAAGATTGGAGATCACGCTATGCTAGGTGGGGCGAGTGCTTTGACGCAAGATTTGCCCCCTTATTGTATAGCCGAGGGAAATCGAGCCGCTGTAAGGGGACTCAACCTGGTAGGACTAAGAAGACATATTGACAAAAACGAAATTGACCCCATCAAAAAAGCCTACAAAGAGTTATTTGAAAGCAATCAAGCCCTCAAAGAGAGTGCAATCACTCTATTAGAGAAAGACCCGATAGAAAAAGTAAAAAAATTGTGCCATTTTGTCATAAACACCCAAAGAGGGATACCCTACAAAAGAAAAGATTTTAATGAAAAAAGAGAAGGTTTAAATGAAAAGGAATAGTATAAATGCCTAAAAGATGCAGTTTTTGTGATAGCGTAGAGAGTCAAAATAATCCCCTTCTTGCAGGTAAAAGTGTCTACATATGCTCTAATTGTGTGGTTTCGGCGTATAAGATATTTTTTGGTGAAATTGATGAACACGATGAGGAGGAGGGTATTGTTCGTGATGACACGCAACTCTTTATTCCATCAGAGATTAAACAGATGCTTGATGATTATGTCATTGGACAAAACAGAGCCAAAAAAACACTTGCTGTTGCTGTCTACAACCACTACAAACGAATTTTTAACCGTTCGCAAAAAGATGAGGATACCAATATCGACAAATCCAATATTCTTCTTATTGGACCTACAGGAAGCGGTAAGACACTGTTGGCACAAACAATCGCACGGTTTTTGAATGTCCCTATTGCTATTGCCGATGCTACCAACCTCACCGAGGCGGGATATGTGGGTGAGGATGTTGAAAATATCCTTACTAAATTGCTACAAGTAGCTGATGGGGATGTCAAAAGGGCTCAACACGGCATCATCTTCATCGATGAAGTGGATAAAATCGCACGTATGGGAGAGAACCGATCCATTACCCGTGACGTTTCGGGCGAGGGTGTACAACAAGCACTACTCAAAATCATTGAGGGTTCGGTGGTCAATATTCCACCCAAAGGTGGCAGAAAACATCCCAATCAAGATTTTATTCAAATCGATACCAGTAATATTTTGTTTATTTGCGGTGGGGCATTTGACGGTATTGGTGATATTATCAAAAAGCGTTTAGGTGGTAACACACTAGGATTTATGCAAGACAAAAAAGGCAAAAGCGATGAATCAAAACTTTTGGAGCATATCGATTCAAGCGATTTGGTCTCTTTTGGATTGATTCCTGAACTTATTGGAAGACTCCATGTGCTTTCTACGCTTAGTGAAATTAGTCGTGAAGATATGGTGCGTATTTTGATTGAACCCAAAAATTCATTGGTTAAACAGTATCAAAAACTTTTTGAGATTGATAATGTTAAACTCTCTTTTGAAGCCGATGCTCTTGAGGCCATAGCTCAAAAGGCAATTGATAGAAAAACAGGTGCAAGAGGGCTTCGATCCATTATGGAAGAGTCACTTATTGATATTATGTACGATGCTCCTAGACTTGAGGGGTATGAGATTGTTATCACCGATGATGTGGTCAATAAACTCAATGAACCCATTTATATTAAAAACAACAAAAAGAGTAAAAAAATTAGTGCGTAAAAGGAAGAGAGTATTATGTTAAAAAGAATTAAAGGTATGTTTTCAAGCGATTTGGCTATTGATTTGGGGACAGCAAATATTTTGGTTTTGGTCAAAGGCGAGGGCATTGTTATCAATGAGCCTTCCGTTGTAGCGGTGCAAATCGATAAATTTGGTCAAGAACACGTCTTGGCCGTGGGGAGTGAAGCTAAAAAGATGATTGGTAAAACCCACCGCAATATCAAAGCCATTCGCCCTATGCGTGATGGTGTCATTGCCGATTTTCATATTACAGAACTCATGATAAAACATTTTATTCAAAAAGTACATAAACGCAAAAAGTTTTACAGTCCTCGTATTATCATTTGTGTGCCTTACGGTTTGACACAAGTGGAGCGAAAAGCAGTACGTGAATCGGCTCAAAACGCAGGGGCTAGATATGTCTATCTCATAGAAGAACCCATGGCGGCGGCGATTGGGGCTGGTTTGCCCATTCACGATCCAAGAGGAAGTTTGGTTGTCGATATTGGTGGCGGGACGACAGAGATTGGTGTTGTTTCACTGAGCGGTTTGGTTGTTAGTACCTCTTTGCGAACCGCTGGAGATAAGATTGATGGGCAAATTGTCGATTATATCAACAAAAAGTTTAATTTGCTTATTGGTGATAGGGTAGCCGAGGAGCTTAAAATCAATATCGGAACGGCTATTGATTTGAAAGAGGAGCTTAAGATGATCATAAAAGGGAGAGACAAAATAGAAGGCTCACTTAAATCCATCGAGGTAAGCTCAAAGGATATGAAAATCGCCATGCAAGACCCCCTAGAGGAGATACTCGAAGCCCTTAGGGTTATTTTAGAACAAACCCCACCTGATTTGGCAGGTGATATTGTTGAAAACGGTGTAGTCCTTACGGGTGGTGGGGCATTGATTCGAGGACTTGATAAATATCTTTCAGATACTATCAAGCTTCCCGTCTATGTCGCTGAAAATCCACTCCTTGCCGTTGCATTGGGTACGGGTAAAGCTTTGGATGATATAGATATGTGGCAACAGTTGGCCTATGAAGACTAGAGTAGTATTTTTTTTTATCGTTTTATTTTTGGTTGTGCTATTTGCTTCAAAAGAGAACAGTTATGTCAAAGATAAAATACTACTACTTACTACACCCATTAAAGAGTTTTATACCCAATCGGTAGGCAATATACTCAAATTCAAAGAGCAGTATCTTCACCAAAAAACCAACATCGAACGCTTAAGCGACGAAAACAAGCAACTCAAAGCCTATTTGATTGAGCAGACCAATTATCTCATTCAAATCGATAAACTTTTTGATATTATACCTTCGCTTGAACGTTTGCCCCACAAAAGTATCACGTTGGTACAGCCTATTGGTTACACCAAACTCAACTCCTATTCTACGATACTGCTCAACCGTCCCAAAGCCATTACACAAGATAGGATTTACGGCCTGATGCAAAACAGCTCCGTGGTAGGAACAGCACAAATGAGTAATGGAATACTCTACGGTCATCTGTTGGCAAGTACAAATTGTAGATTTTCGGTACATATTGGCAAATCCAAAGCACCTGGGGTTGCGATTGGTCAAAAAGAGGGGGTATTAAAGATAGAGTATATTCCCAAATGGTCGAAGATTCAAGAGGGAGATGTTGTAAAGACAAGTGGGGCTGATAAGATATTTTTTGCCAATGTTCCTGTTGGAAAAGTCAAAAATATCAAGATAAAAAGCTCTTACAAAACCGCTATCGTCGAGCCATTTGCCAACTATTTGGATATTGATTATCTCTTTTTGATTCATGACTCTACCCCTACACTCATGTCCAGCTACGATTCGAACAGTACCAAGCTCTGCCCATATACAGCAACGTATTTTGGCACTTCCATCAAGAGCGATAGCGATAAAAACCTAACGACTAGCGGTGGTATGGTGCAAACAACCGTCCCCGAAGTCAATGCGACAGAACATGAGATACCCACCGAAGAGAACATTAAGCCCAGCAAGGAAAAACCAAAACCCAAAAAAAGCAACACTGTACCATCAAAACCCAAACTGCCTCAAGGCGGGATGGATATGTTTTGATGGTATGATTGATTTGTATGATTGATAGTTTATTAAATATTAAAATTAAGACACTTTTTGCGTTGATTGCGATTTTTAGCGTCTCAACTATTGCCTTGATTGCTCACAACACCCTCGAACTTCACAAGGATGTTTTGAGTCGCAATGTGCTTTGCCAAGAGCAATCCATGGGTAACGATACGACACTAAAAGCCTACGAACAAAAAATCGACAAACACTTTAGCCGCATCTATAACTTGCTTGTGATTATGCTTCTATCCTTTTTTTTCATCATTTATATTGTGCGTCAAAAAGTTTTCTTACCTACTGAGTATCTTTTGGAGGTTATTCGCTCCTTTATCAAAGGGGAAACACCCCAAAAACCAAAACACTTTTACTGCGATGAGATTGGTCAGATGAGCAGCGAATTTTTCAAACTCAAAGGCGCCTTAGATGATGACCTCAAAAGAATTAGAGAGTTGGCAGAAAAAGACTCCTTGACGGGTATCTACAATCGTCGCACCTTTTTTAAAGAGGCTCAACACTCAATTACCCATACGCAAAAGGTCAATACGCCCTGTTCGTTGATGATATTGGATATTGACTATTTTAAAAATATCAACGATACCTACGGACACATTATGGGAGATAAAATACTCTCTCATCTGGTTGAAAATGTCAAAAGTTGTCTAAGTGAGCGTGATATTTTTGCACGTTATGGAGGTGAAGAGTTTATTGTCTTGATGCCCAACCGTGACATACAAAACGCCTACCATTTGGCTCAAACTATCAATCGAAAAGTGGCACAAACGCCCTATTTGGGTAACAATGCACTGCTTCGTATCAAAGTAACGCTTAGCATTGGTCTTACCGTGTGCCACAAAAGCAACGAGATTGAAGATATAATAAAAATAGCCGACAACGCTCTCTATCAAGCCAAAAATAGCGGCAGGGACAAGGTGGTGGTGATATGATTGAATTTAATACTGCCTTAATGAGCGATAGTGTCGCTATCAAAAGTGAGTTTATTGAGGAGTATTTGACCCTCCTAAGAGATAAAACCGATATTCAATACACCCCAAAGGTATTTACACAACCCTCTTATGCCTCCAAATGCCGTATTGTTGACCCTAGTCAATTGTCTCCACGCAAACATCTTCATACGCCTCAAGGATTGGCGATTTTGCTCCACTCCATTCTTCACATCGAATACAGTGCTATTGATTTGGCACTTGATGCGGTGTATCGATTTGGAGAGATGCCTTTTGATTACAAAATGGATTGGATAGTCGTCGCCCAAGATGAGATACGTCACTATCTCATACTAGAGAAGCTTTTGCACGAACAAGGATACGCTTACGGAGACTTTGATGTACACTCAGGACTCTTTGATATAGCCAACCGCACCCAAGAAGACATAATGGAGCGTATGGCGATTGTCCCTCGATACTTCGAAGCCAGTGGTCTTGATGTCAATCCACAGATTATCAAAAAACTCCAAAATCAACGCAAAGAGCCTTTTGTAGTCAAAGTTATTGATGCTTTGACGACTATTTACCATGAAGAGATTGACCATGTCCTCAAAGGTGATAGGTGGTTTAAGTATATTTGTCTCCAAAGAGGGGTTGATGCTGCACAAACCTATCTTGAAATACTGCGTAAATACCATTTTTTGGAGAAGCATCGACCCCATATTAATGTACAAGCACGCAAAGATGCGGGGTTTAGTTGTGAAGAGATTATCCAATTGGGTGCAAAAAATTGTAATTAATGGAATTTTGAGGATAACCTTTATCCTTTTTTTATTACAAAATAAGTATAATAATACTTTAAGAATATTTAGAGCGACAAACCATGGAAGGTAAAAAAGGAACTATGATAAAAGAGATACCGTTTTTCATTCAATCTGTAGAAGAGAGTCATTTTGCAAATATAGCAAATATCCTAACACAAGAGGAGTCTAATGTAGTGCGACTCGAACAAGAGTTTAAAGAGTATTTGGGGGTAGAGTATGCCATAGGTGTAGTCAATGGCTCGTCGGCGATTCATTTGGCGATGTGTGCTTTGGATCTCAAACGAGGCGATAAAATCCTTTGCAGTGTCAATTCTTTTGTCTCAATCCCCGAAGCTGTGCGTCACTTTGACTCCGAGCCTATCTTTGTCGATTGTCTTGAGAGCAATTACGCTATTGATTTGGATAAACTTGAGATTGCTATCTCTCTCAACAAAAGCAAAAAACTCAAAGCCATTGTCATTAATCATCTCTCAGGAGAGACAACCGACCTCGATAGGCTCTATGCACTTGCAAAAGCCAACGATCTCAAAGTAATCGAAGATGCTACCGATGCTATGGGTGCCAAATACAACAACCGCCTCATAGGCAACAGTGGAGCCGATATTACGCTCTTTAGCTTTGCGCCCAATCTCTCGCATTCGACTATCAAAGCTGCCGTGCTTGTCACCAATGATGCTATGCTCTTTGAACGAGCCAAATTGATTGCCAATCACGCAATTTTAAAAGATGAATGGAACAGCTACGGCAATGTCGATTACCTTTACGATATTATTGATATAGGCTGGGATTATCGTTTGGGTGAAATGGAAGCCTTTATGGCACTTGCACTCTTCAAAAATCTTCACAAAAACATCCAAAGAAGAGTTGAAATTGCTGCTATCTACAACAGTGAACTTGCCAACGTCAAACATGTCTCCATTCCAAACTTTGACTCCAATCAACTCTTTTCGCAATACATCGTCCAAATCGCCAAAAACAGAGACCATTTTGCCAAAGAGCTTAAGAGCAGAGGAGTGAATGTAGCCCTCCACTACATCCCTTTGCATCTACTTGATTACTACAAAAAGAAGTACGCATTGAGAGTATTTGACTATCCTACTGCTTTAAGTGTCTATCAAAAAGTGATGTCGCTACCCATCTACCCATCTATGACCAATCAAGATGCAATGCACGTATGCCATGCCATCAAAGAGGTTGCTAGTAAGCATATCTAATGGCATTGCGATTTTTTGAGGAGCTTTTGATAGCTCCCAAAGGGTATCACTATCCTCTTATCGTTGTTCTTTTGCCTCTTTCGCTTCTTTATGGCACATTGATGCTCTTACGCCGTCTTGTGACACCCAAAAAAGATTTTGGTTTGCCCATTATCAGTGTGGGCAATTTAATCGTAGGAGGAAGCGGTAAAACCCCCTTTATCATCGCCGTTGCCTCTAACTACAGCGAGGTTTGTATCATTTCAAGAGGTTACGGTCGCCAAAGCAAAGGCTTGATAGAGGTAAGCGTTCAAGGCACACTGCTCACCAATGTCACCCAAAGTGGCGATGAGGCGATGCTACTAGCCCAATCGTTGCCCAATGCTTCTGTAATAGTGAGTGAAGACAGGACAGAAGCGATCCAAAAAGCCAAACAAAAGGGTGCAAAAATTATCTTTTTGGATGATGGATTTAATCGGGTTGAAATCAAAAAGTTTGAGATTTTGCTAGAGCCTCTTACTCTTAAAAATATCCTTCCTCTACCTGCGGGGGGTTTTAGGGAGTTTGCCTTTACTGGTCTCTTTGCTAATAAAGTCCTTCGTGAGGGCAAATCCTTTTGGCGATACGTCGATTTTGAAAACCTAAGCCCCAAAATGTTGCTTGTCACAGCCATATCCAACCCCTCACGCCTCAAACCCTATTTGCCCAGTGGTGTCGTAGGCGAGATGATTTTTGCCGATCATGCCTATTTTGATGAAGCGAAAATCAAAGCAAAAATGCAAGAGTTGGGTGCTTCAAGCCTTTTGGTTACCGCCAAAGATTACGTCAAGCTTGAGCAGTGCGGTCTGCCTCTTTCGCTTATGAAGCTTGAGCTTAACATTGAACCTCAAACGCTTAAAGCCATCGATACCTACATCCATGAGTTTCAAAAATCTCTCACGACTCAAACGTAAATGTAAGACAATTATGCTAAAATAATCCAAAAATAGGAGGGATAGATGAAAAAACTTTTTTTGTTGATACTTTTTGCTTTACCGCTACTAGCCAACAACCACTACAACGCTATTCACACCGCCATCTATCAAGGAGATATTGGTACCATCTCGAAGCTTCTATCTTTAAGCTCCCTAGATAAGCTCAACGAACAAACCGATGCGGGAGTTTCCGCCTTGCACATGGCTATCAAATTGGGACATATGGATATTGTCAAACTTTTGCTCACCAAAGCCATTGATATAGATATTCAAGACAAGCACGACAACACCCCGCCCCACTCCACTATTGCTACAAAGCGATTGGATATTGTGCGGTTGCTTATTGCCAAAGAGGCGGATATGGAGATTGGCAACCTTGAGGACATTACCCCACTTCATCAAGCCACCTACACAGGTGATAGTGAGATAGTCACTTTTTTGGTCGATAGTGGAGCCAAAGTCGATAGCCTCAATGAGCAAAAAACAACGCCTTGTCAAATGGCATTGGCACACAACAATATGAAAGTAAGCTTTTTGATGGCATTGACAAAAAGAGTGCCTCAAGGTTCCTGATAAAAACTACCACACCAACACCACAAAGGAGTAATCTATGGAGATAATCTTAAACGCTCAAACCAAAGAGGTAGCCCCTCATCTCACGATTGAAGCGTTGATACAATCGCTTAATTTAGGTATCAAAATCATGGCTTGTGCGGTTAATATGGAGATTGTCAAAAAGCAAGATTGGGACAACTTCACACTTAACGAGGGCGATAGGGTTGATTTGCTCGATTTTGTGGGTGGCGGATGATACAATACCAAAGGAGATATTATGGATTTTAATGCACCCCTCAATCCCAAAATGGCTTCCATTATCTTTTTTGTTGCCCTATTTGCAGGGCTTATGATTAAGCAGAATCTTAAAATTATTATTGGTGGTTTTATTGCGATAGGTGTGGCGACGGTACTTTTTATTATCGTATCGCAAAATCCCTACATCTATCTTGACCCCGAAGTAACACAACGTATTTTGGATAAATTCTATTACAGTTGGAAAGACAAACCCAAAGAGTTGTGGAGTGTTATTATCCATACTCCCATAGCGGCGATTAATTGGAGTGCTACCTATAAGCCTCTTATTGGACTTGTGGGGTTTGCGGTTGGTTTTGTGGTGCTGGGCAAATATTTCGCTCCTCCACCGCCGCCACCACCCAAAAAATAGGAGAGAGCTATGAAACTGTTGGTTTTGGCACTTGAACCCTCATCCAATCTTCATCTCAAAGAGTTGCTCAAATATACTCACGATATAGAGATGGTGGGGATATTTTCCAAAGAACTTGGCACACCTCTTTATGATGTAAGCGATGTAGCCATTATGGGTTTTGTGGATGCTTTTAAAAAATATCGATGGTTTAAGCGTGTAGCTCTTAAAATGGTGGAGTTGGCACGAGATGTCGATAGGGTATTATTGATGGACTCTTCGGGCTTCAATCTGCCCCTAGCCCAAAAAATCAAAGAGGCGTATCCTAGCAAAGAGATTGTTTACTACATCTTGCCCCAAACATGGGCGACACGCTCCTATCGTATCAAGCTACTTGAAGAGTATTGCGACAAACTCTTTGGGATATTGCCTTTTGAGATTGCACAATATAACTCAAAAGCTCAATACATAGGACATCCGCTCCTTGATGAAATTAAGCTCAAAAAAACTTCCTTAACACACAACGGCGTTGTCTCTTTTATGCCAGGGAGTCGTCCTGGCGAAATCAAACGCCTCTTTCCTATCTATCGCCAACTTCGCCAAAAGCTTGATATAAATAAAGCCCTACTTGTCATTCCCCCTATCTTTAGCCCACATCAAATCGATGAACTCTACGGAGAGTGTATGGGATTTGAGATCACCCACGATGCCCATCAAGCCCTTTATCAATCGGATTTTGCCTTTATTTGTTCGGGTAGTGCTACGCTTGAAGCGGCTCTTATTGGTACGCCTTTTTGTCTCAACTACATCGCCAAGCCTTTGGATTACTTCATAGGTAAATATCTTTTGGGAGTCAAAGAGATTGGATTAGCCAATATTATTTTAAGACACCACACCAACACCACACTTCACAAAGAACTCATCCAAGGCGATGTAACCCTTGCTAACCTAATAGATGCCTATTACCATACCAACCGTGCAATCTTTTTGACACAAGCTTTGGAACTAAGAGCCTATCTTGCTCACGGTAGCTCCCAATTTGTAGGCGAGTATCTCTCTATACCCCAATAATATCTCCTAATCTATCCGCAATCGATACCCTTGACGCTTGATGCTTTCGATTTTTTCTTTGCCCAAAATTTTACGCAAATGTTTGATGTAAGTACGCAGTGAAGTATCACTAGGGGTCTCATCAAAGCTCCACAAATGGCTAAAGATATACTCGTGGGTTAAGACTTCATTGGTATGCTTGACAAAGATTTTAAGCAACTGAGACTCTTTTTTGCCCAAAGCATAGGCTCGATTGCCGATGATAAGCTCACCGCTTTGGGTATTGTAACCGATACGCTCATCAATGGTAAGGATGGTTTGTTTGCGATTTGAAAAGCTACGCTTAAGGAGTGTTTCGATACGAATAAGCAACTCTTTGAGGACAAAAGGTTTGCGGATATAATCATCGCACCCACTTGCAAAACCCATCTCCAAATCATCGACACTGTTAAGCGATGTGATGAAAATGGTGGGGGTATCTATCTCTTGCTCTCTTGCCCATTTAAGCAACTCAAACCCGTTGGGAGAGGGGACATTGACATCAAGCAAAAGCAAATCAAAGCGTTTTTCGTAGAGTAAATCTTGGGCTTCCATCCCACTAAAGGTTGGTTCGATACGGTAGTCCTTCTCTTCCAAAAAGTCCACTATCGTGTCGTTGAGATTGCTATCATCTTCTAAAATAAGTATAGTTGCTTTGGACATTATCGGTATTGGTTGATCCAATTAATAAGCCGTGCTTCGCTTAATGCTCCGCTTACTCTATCGACCTCAACGCCGTTTTTGAAGAGTATCAAAGTAGGAATCGAACGAATGGCATACTTAGCACTGAGGTTTTGCTCTTCGTCGCTATTGACTTTGATAAGCGTGGCGTGAGGTGAGAGCTTTTGGGATACGGCATTAAAAACAGGAGCCATTTGCATACATGGACCACACCACGAAGCCCAAAAATCGACAATTACAGGAATATCGCTATTGACAAGGAAGCGTTCAAATTGGTTTTGATTTACGCTTTTGGCTTCGACTCCTAGCAGTGAAGCTTTACACGCCCCGCAGTTAGCTTTGATATAAGCCTCTTTTGCGGGAATCTTATTGACTTTGAGACAATGCGAACAGACAACATTTACAGACATAGTGACTCCTAAATTTGCATCAGTTGATGTTTATTTTTTTCATAGTTTAATTTTTTGATAAGATTTTGTTGCATCTCATCCAATCGCTTTGCATCCACATGAAGTTTGAGCAACTTTTCATCGACGGGAAGCTGAGCATCATTGTACTCAATTATCTTAAACTCTTTTTTGGTGAGCAATCGTTTGAGTGCAATTTTTAGCTCCTCTTCTTCTTTGAGAGGATAGGAGAGTTTTTTGATGTAGGGGGTAATGGTATCGTGAAGCATACACTTTTGCCTTTGTTGTAATGGATTTGTTATTTTAGCATAATTTGCTTGTAAGGCTATTGACACACCTTCACAAAGCTTTAAGGGCAATCTAGCTTCTCAGAACCAATCAATAATCAGTAATAGTGCCAAAACTTCTCTCTAATGGTACACCTACTCTCTTTTGCCAATGGCTTTTTCGGGCATTTTAGCTTGATAGAGTCAAGAAGAAAGTTCAAAGCAGTGAGCATAAAGGGCATATTTGACTAGAGGGTATTTTTGAGCCGTGTCATTGATTAAATCTTTGTATAATTTGAAAATTTATTTTTAAAGGAGGATGTATGAGGTTTTTGAAATGGCTTATAGCATTAATGACTTTTGGGGTGTTGACATGGGGAGCTACCAAAGAGAAGGAGGTTGATGATTGGGACTACAACGCAACGAAGATACTCGAAGATAGCTACAATGGCAAAGGAGTCGTAATGCCCGTCGTGGTCTCTTCTATCGCTCCAGCTCCTATGATGGAAGCCTCTCGTGCGATGAGTAAAACGATTGGTTTTTCGGTGGGGGGTGCTAAAGATACAAATAATTTCTTTGAAAATATCAAAAACGGTTATTTGCCAAAACTTAGCTCTATTACCTATGAGGGGCAGTTTTACAGCCACTATTTCGATACGGGGATTGGGCTAGGTGAGTGTAAAGCGCTCTTTTGTCCCTCTTATTCCAAAGCCGTTGCAAAAAATATCTTCACCGATGAAAATGAGTATTATTTAAGCGTAGGACTCAACTCGGGAGTCAAAGAGAGTGATTTTGCACGCAAAAAGCTCAATTTGGTAGTCGTATTGGATATTTCGGGTTCTATGGGGAGTCGATTTGATAGCTACTACTACGATAGTATGGGCAAAAAGCAACACGCCAACAGTGACAAAAGCAAAATGCAAATCGCCAATCGCAGTATTGTAGAGATGATAAAACACCTCAGAAATGAGGATCGTTTAGGTGTCGTACTTTTTGATGATAGGGCGTACAGTGCCAAACCCTTGCGTGAAATAGCCAAAAGCAATATGAAGATGATTCAAAAACATATTTTGGATTTGCAAGAAAGGGGAGGTACCAATTGGAGCGAGGGATACGCTAGGGGAGTTGAGCTTTTTTCAAAAGTTGAGCTTAACGATAGGGCTTATGAAAACCGTATTATCTTTATCACCGATGCCATACCCAATAGCGGAGAGCTAAGCCAAGAGGGGCTTTTTGGTATGGCAAAAGGTGCTGCACAAAAGGGAATCTATACCACGTTTATCGGCGTAGGGGTTGATTTTAATAACGATTTGGTGGAGTATGTCTCCAAAACCAAAGGAGCAAACTACTTCTCAATCCACTCCGACAAAGAGTTTAGAAAAGTATTGGCTAGTGAGTTTGAGTATATGGTAACGCCACTTGTATTTGATCTCAAACTCAATCTCAAAAGCTCTAGCTATAAGATTGTCGATGTTTATGGCTCACCCAATGCCAATAAATCAACGGGCAGTTTGATGGAGATTGATACCCTCTTCCCCTCCAAAAACTCCAATGAAAAAGTCAAAGGAGGTATAGTATTGCTCAAACTTGAAAAAACAAGCAACGCCCAAGATATTGAGCTAGAAGTAAGCTATACCAATCGTGAGGGCAAAAGCTTCGAGACACGCCAAAGTATCACCTTTGAGGGCAAAGAGGCAAGATACGATAACAGCGGTATCGCCAAAGCGATTTTGGTAAGCAACTACGTCTCGTTGATGAAAAATTGGCTACTTGATGCCCGTGCGGGATGCAACGATAAAGTAGAGTATCTTGAACATCAACCCGACTTCACAAAGCGTCACTGCATCTCTAGTCCAGAAAATATGCCCTATTACCTGCATGTGAGTGAGTGGGAGAAAAAATCGTGCAAACTAAGCGTTAGTGAGGGCTATCACAATCTCTTGAGTCTCTTTAGAAAACATTTTGCGACTCAAATGGAGCAGTTGGATGATAAGAGCCTCAAAGAGGAGCTTAAAGTGCTTGATTACCTTATCAAGTCTAGCAAACAAAGCGACGATTGGGAGTTTAAGCAATAGTGTGTAGCAGTCTCTCTGTGTAAAGTATCACAATCAAAAAGAGACAAAGTGCAATAAGGCGGTTGTAACTGTGTGTCAAAACGATTACAACCACCATCAATGAAGCTAGAATCAACACGCCCAAATCAAAAAGATGCGCATTAAAATCAAATACAATGGGAGTAGCCAAAGCACTTAATGCTATTACAAGCGTTAGATTGGAGATAGTAGAACCCAAAATATTGGCAATGGCAATCTCGGCTTTGTTGCGATAGACCGCCAAAATGGTAAGTATCAAATCGGGCAGCGCTGTAGCTACGGCTATCATCATAACCCCACTGTGCCATCTATCAAGATGTAGCCTTGTAGCAATATCCGTGACGCTATCGACGCTAAATATTGCCCCAACGATAAGAAAAACCGCTCCAACAACCAAAAGAAAAAGTGTTACAGGAAGCGTAAGGGCGTTTTGAAGTATCTCTTGTAAAAACTCCCCACGTTTTTTGTGTCTATCTTCAAAGAGTGAAAGGATGTAAAAACCCGTCAAAGCCAAAAGCACAAAAGCATCAAAATAGCCAATTGCACCATCGCTAATAACCAACACAAAGAGTATAAGCGTTGCCAAAAGCCACAAAGCATCTTTTTTGAAAAAATCTCGCTCAATCTTAATGGATTTTGAAAAGACAAAGATAGAGCCAAAAATAAGCGTGACGTTTAAAATAGAACTGCCAATCAGTGTTGCCATTGCCATTTCTGCTTTGCCTTGCGTGTTGGCACTTAGGGCTATGCTCATCTCTGGTAGGGATGTACCCAATGCTACCAAAAATGCCCCTACGACAAAATGTGACGCATTGAGCCTTAGTGCCAAAGCATTGGAAGAGCGTATGACCATATCGGCTCCTGCAATCAAAATAGCAATGGAGATAACAAAAATCAAAAAATCCATCTACTCCTCCGTACGCACTATCAAAGAGTTGGGCAATCCAAATTGCTCTATTAACGCCTCCTCTTTGGCTCTCATCTCTCCATTATCTATCTCGTGATCATAGCCTAGTAGATGCAAAACTCCGTGGATAAAGAGCAAGGCTATCTCATCTTGAAGCGAGTGTCCTAATGTTTGAGCTACCTCTTGAGCTGTCTCAATACTTATCACGACACTTCCTAGGGGCATAAAATCAAAGTCTCTCACCAACGGGAAGCTTAATACATCGGTGGGTTTATCTATCCCTCTATGCTCCAAATTGAGTAGGGTAATAGTGGGGTTGTCGCATAAAACAAGCTCTACTTCTGCGGCGCTTAGGCTCTCTAGTAGCTCTTCCAAAACATCAATGTTTACATTATTATGGGTTTGATTATCTAAAGTTATCATAAATAAAATAGTAGCACAATATAGTTTTAAAGTAGTTTATGATGGAATTTTGAAGCCAATATTGAGAGAAAATAATATTTATGAAGTAAGATAAAATATAATAAAAAATAATATAATTTCAATCTCAAGACTTTGCCTTAAACTTTATCTTAAAGGATTTATACTATGGATTATGCACTTAATAGGTCTCTTTTATCGGC
>DYTG01000024.1 GCA_020726085.1 Sulfurovum sp. | reverse complement strand
GGATTTACCTACTATATCGCAAAACAAAATAAAACTTTAAGCAAATTACAGCTATAATAAAAATTATTATTCTACTAACTTTTGCAATACAACCTCAAAAGTTTCATTCTCACCACTATTCAATTTCAAGGCATTTTAGCAATGTATCGCAACTCCATTTCTCAAATTTTTGTCATCTATTACCTATTTCTCAAAGATTTTATTACCGCTTTGGCGGATAGAAAACTGGGCTATTATTCGGCTAGTTTGAGTTTTTATACCATCTTATCCATTATACCGCTTGTTATTGTCATCTTTTCGCTTTCGGATTTGATTCCTATGCTACAAGATATTTCCACAATCATTAAAAACTCTCTCATTAGTCACTTCTTGCCCAGCAACTCCAAATTTTTTATGACACAAGTCGATCTTTTTCTCTCTAGTAGCAACAATAAAATTGGAATATTGGGCTTTGTTTATATTATGATTGCCTCAACGATATTTTTTAGAAACTACGACAGCATTGTCAATGAAATATTTGAAACTCCTAAAAGAGACTTTATTCGTGCCATTGAGGTCTATTGGATACTCTTTATAGCCGTCACTTTTTTGGTACCTCTCTCGTTTTATATTACGATTTTGATTCAAGACCTTATTGATGCCAATTTAGATACCCATACGGTAAGAATTTTTTACTTTTTGCCTTACATTATAATGTGGACGCTCTTTTTTATCGCCTACAAGGTTTCGGTCAATAAGCACGTCTCAACCCAAGCAGCTTTTATTAGCTCTTTTGTCTCATCGGGTATATGGCATATGGGCAAAACCGTTTTATTAACCTACCTCTTTCATAATCCCACCTATTGGAACATCTACGGAAGCCTTACCATGCTACTCCTTATCATGTTTTGGCTCTACATCTCATGGGCGATATTTTTAAGAGGGCTTAAGCTTTGTGCGGTATTAGATCAGTATAGAGATCAAACCACGCAATTGGCTCAACCCTAAAGTGCTTCCAAAACCCTATTAACTACCCCATTAATCTCTTGAGTGTTGGTTTTTTGCCCTTTGAGTTTGGCTTCGATGAGCGTATCATCAAGCTCCTCTATCACTTCAATAGCGTACGATGAGGCGATGGTGCTATCTTGATGTGAAGTGGTAATATAGACGACATTAGCCCCTGCAACTTTGGCCTCTATGGCACATTGGAGTGAGTAGGTGACGACATTGCTGTATCGGCTTATCTGCTCTTTGTACTCATCAGATTCGTAAATATGATGAAAAAAGGGTTGCAACTTCTCTTCATAGCCCAAATAGAAGTAGTGTCCCAAAAGCAAATCAAAGTTGTTGTTTTTAAAAAGAGTAAACTTTTTAAGTAGTTCTTTGTTGCTATCGCTATCGTTGTAAAAAAAGAGTACCCGTTGCAACTTATCCGTGGGAGCATTGGTATAGACATCATCCACCAAAAATTGCTCATAGGGCAAAAGCGTTTCGCCGTATTGTGAGACCTCATCCACTCTATTGGCGAATTTAAATACACGCCGATAGTCACGCACAAAATACTCCATCTTTCCTTTATCATCTTCATCAGAATCGACAATAAGCCAATCGCCCCTTTGTGCCAAAGCATCGATATCCAAAATGGTAGAGATAGTAACATAGCTCTCTATCCCATAAACTCTAGCCTCCAATCCTGCTCGAAAGTCGTTTAGCAAAACTTGCACCTCAAAACCTTTGGATTTAAGTGCTTTGTAGAGTACAGCCCCTCTGCGTACACGATGCAGTGAATTTTTGTGTCCTGTGTAGATGTAGTAGTATATCACGAAGTCTGCTTTTGATGAAAAAATTTATAAAAGAAATTTTGAACCCGCTTCAATGGGGGACGTGAGATGGCCAATTCGCCTTTGCTGATATTTTGTGTAATGGTACTTCCTGCCCCTATCAAAACATCATCTTCTATAATAAGCGGTGCAATGAGTTGGGTATCCGAACCTACAAAGACATTTTTGCCAATAACTGTTTCGTATTTGTTTTTGCCATCGTAATTGCAAGTAATAACCCCCGCACCGATATTGGTACCCTCATCAATCGTACTATCGCCCAAATAGCTCAAATGTCCCGCCTTCACCCCTTTGAGTGTCGATTTTTTGACCTCTACAAAGTTGCCAATGTGCGAATCGATAAGGTAGCTTTGAGGACGTATGTGCGCCATGGGTCCAATGGTGGAGTTGATTAGGATACTCTCTTGGACTACCGAGTTGGTTTTGATATGCGATGAGCCAATATGACTTTTGCCCTCGATACTTACCCCATTTTCGAGTATCACCTCACCCTCAAAGGTTGCGCGTGAATCGATGTAGATGGTGTGGGGCAGACGCATAATGACCCCTTTGTGCATAAGTGCCTCTTTGATACGGTTTTGCATGATGATTTGTGCATTAGCAAGGTCGAGTTTGGAATTGACTCCCTTAAACTCCTCCTCTTTGACATAGACGGGATTGATGGTTTTGCCCTTACTAACCGCCATTTTGATAATATCGGTAAGGTAGTACTCTTTTTGGGCGTTATTATTGGTAAGTTTGGGGATAAAGCTCTCCAAAATCTTTCGTTTGAGGGCATAAACCCCTGCATTGACGCTTTGTATCGTCTTTTGAGCTTCGTTGCAATCTTTCTCTTCGATAATCTCTTGAACGTACCCTTTTTTGATAGCCACACGCCCGTATCCTGTGGGGTTGTTGAGTTTAATAACACTCATATTAATATCCCCCTCTCCATGGGCAAGAGCCTCAATAGAATCTTTGGTCACAAGGGGCATATCGCCGTTTAAAATGACTACTTTTTTATGCTTGATCGACAAATCCCGCATCGCCCCGCCCGTACCTGGGAAGTTGGCTACATCTTGAATGTGAAAGTTGATGGTTTGCTTATAATTTTTTTGAATCTCTTCAATAATACGCTCTTTTTGATGATAGACTACGACTGTCACATCATCGCTAACTTCTAAGGCTGCATCAATGGCATAAAAGAGCATCGCTTGACCTGAAATTTTATGCAACACTTTAGGAGTATCGGACTTCATTCGTGTGCCTTGTCCTGCCGCTAAAATCACTACGCTAATTGACATATAAACCCCTTGTTGTTTTTATTTTGCGATTATAACAAATTTGCGGTTAATCGCTACTCTTTAAGTGCATCAACCATTTTAATGCTCTCAAGGGCGTTATCAATAATCTTTTTGGTTGAAACAAGCGGTTTCATGCGTAAATTGGTCTGTTTCTTATCTAATGATTCATCCCTAAGTATCGCCATTACCTCTTTTTCAAGCTCTTGCTTAATCTCATCAAACTTTTTTTCAATAAAACCTATATCCATTACTTCCCTTTGGGTCGAAAGATTTCAATAACCTCTTCATGAGCTACCATATACCCCCCGCCAATCAAATCAATGCAATAAGGCACAGCAGGAAAGACAGCGTCAAGGCACTCTCGTATCGACTGGGGTTTGCCAGGGAGATTGATAATAAGTGAACTTTCACATATCCCAGCCGTTTGTCTTGATAAAATTGCTGTAGGCACATGGCGTAAACTTGCTGCTCGCATCTGCTCTCCAAAGCCTGGTAAAATCTTTTGGCACACATTGAGCGTCGCTTCGGTTGTCACATCACGAAGAGCCGGTCCCGTGCCTCCTGTAGTCACAATCAAATCGCATCGAGCCTTTGCCAACTCTTTGAGGGTTGCTTCTATCCTCTCTTGCTCATCGGGAATGCATCGGTAGTGATATTCGCACTCATTTTGCAAATACTCTCTTAGCGTTTCCATAATAGCCACACCAGAAACATCTTCATAAATTCCCGCACTCGCCCTATCGCTTGTCGTGACGACACCTATTGTGATTGTATCCATAATAATCCTGTTTTTTGGTTGCTAATATATCTTAAAATTGATTAATTTTTAACACTGCAAATATATTTACTTGATTTGAGCAATTACCCCTACGGCACAAAGCCATAAAGTGTTTGTTTGTATTTTTTGACTATAATACACTTTCAATTAAACGTAAGGACTATAAATCAATGTATAATAGGCAAAAGGGTGAGCTTAAATACTCTCCAGAACTGGGTTACTACTATGAAGCGGATCTCGAAAAACATAAGAAGTATAAAAATATTCAAAAAATATCACTCATAGTAACCGCACTTATTCTTATGGCAACTGGAATCTATTGGTTACTCAATCAAAAAAAGAGCAAAGAGCTTCAAACACCTCCAACACAAATCCATACACCAACAACACAACCCAAACCCCTCCAAGTTCAAGAAGAGAAGAACGCAACTTCGCCCCTCCAAACCCAACCCATACCCTCAACTCCACTACCCAATGAGATAAACACTACGCAAGAGTCAAACACAACAATTGATGCAAACCCAAAAGTAGAGAATAACGATACACAAACCAAAGCCAACCCATCTGAAGCCAATAGCAGTGAAGTTACCTTTGATAGAGGCGACAATAAGCTCTTTTTTACCTCTATGGGCAAAAGTGTAGAGGGGGCGGTAATCAAAAAAAATGTAGAAGAGATTCATTTGGAAATCGATGATACCAAAGCCAAAGAGGAGATCAAAAACGAACAACTCAACAACGGTATTGTCCCCCCAAAAGAGAAAAATACAAAAGAGAAGCCCAAAACACAAGAGAACAAAACCCCTACACCTCCCAAAACCATTACGGTCAAATCGGGCGACAACATCTATTCAATCTCCAAAAGAGTCTATGGCGACTCCCAATTCTATAAAAAAATCCTTCAAGCCAATAAAATCAAAAATATTCGCTCTTTGAAAATAGGACAAAAGCTTATTATCCCGCCCAAGGATTAAAAAGCTTACATTTTAGTCATCTATAATCTTATTTTGATATAATCAGCAAAATTTACTTATTTTAAAATGGAGTATAAACCATGAAGATGAATGGTTCTCAAATGGTTTGTGAAGCTATCACCCGTGAAGGGGTGAAAGTAGTATTTGGCTACCCTGGTGGGGCTATCATGAATGTATATGATGAGATTTATAAACAAGATGGTTTTAAGCATATTCTAAACCGTCATGAACAAGCCAGTGTTCACGCTGCCGATGGTTACGCAAGGGCTACGGGCGAAGTAGGTGTCGCTATGGTCACAAGTGGGCCAGGGTTTACCAATGCCGTTACAGGTTTGGCTACGGCTTATATGGACTCTATTCCGCTTGTCGTTATCTCAGGTCAAGTCCCTTTGAGTCTTATTGGTACCGATGGATTTCAAGAGATAGATGCCGTGGGTATTAGCCGTCCATGCACCAAACACAACTATTTGGTTCGTGATATAAACGACTTGCCACGCATTTTAAAAGAGGCGTTCTATTTGGCACGAAGCGGACGACCTGGTCCTGTACTGGTGGATATTCCCAAAGATGTCACAGCGGAATTTGGAGAGTTTGACTATCCTGATAGCGTCGATATACCTACCTATAAACCCTCTTGCAAAGGAAACGATAGACAAATCAAAAAAGCTGCGGAGGCGATTATCAATGCCAAAAAGCCTTTGATTTACATCGGTGGTGGTACGGTTTTGTCCAATGCGAGTGAATTAGTGCGTGAACTTACCCAAATCACCCAAATCCCAGCGGTTGAAACACTAATGGCAAGAGGTGTCATGGGTGCGGATAATCCGTTGTTGCTAGGAATGTTAGGAATGCACGGCAATTACGCCTCCAACATGGCAATGAGTGAGACCGATTTGATTATCTCATTGGGGGCTAGGTTTGACGATAGAGTAACAGGGAAACTTTCAGAGTTTGCACGTTATGCTCAAATCATTCATGTCGATATAGACCCTGCCAATATTGGAAAGCTTGTCGATGTTGATTATCCTATCGTGGGTGACATTACCATTGTAGTAGAGAAGCTTATAGAACAACTTCAAGAGAGAGTTAATCCCAAAAATTATGAGAGTTGGCGTGATGTCCTTAAACGATACGATACGTTGCACCCTCAAAGCTTCAAAGATAGCGATGAAGTCCTCAAGCCCCAATGGGTGATTGAGCGTATCGGTAAGCTTGTGGGCAAAGAGGCGATTATCACCTCCGATGTAGGACAGCATCAGATGTGGGCGGCACAACATTACCCTTTTGATAGAGCCAGACAGTGGATCAATTCAGGCGGATTGGGTACTATGGGGTTTGGTTTTCCCGCTGCTTTGGGAGCCAAGGTGGGGTGTCCCGACAAAATCGTTATCAATATCACGGGCGATGGCTCAATACTCATGAATATGCAAGAGTTGGTAACGGCTGCGGAGTATGAGATACCCGTTATCAATGTCATACTCAACAACCACTATTTGGGCATGGTACGTCAATGGCAGACTTTCTTTTACGATAAACGCTACTCTGAGACGGATTTGAGCTATCAACCCAATTTCAAGGCTCTAGCAGAGGCATGTGGAGGTATTGGATACGATGTGACGACCAAAGAGGAGTTTGATAGAGTGCTGTTAGAAGCGATTGAACGCAAAAAAGTTTGTTTTATCAATGTTGCCATTGATCGATTGGAAAATGTACTTCCTATGGTGCCCTCAGGTGGTGCTTTGTACAATATGATGTTAGAGCATAAGGATTAATAATGGAAAATATAAGAAGAGTAATTTCTGTAATCGTTATGAATGAGAGTTCGGTTTTGGCACGTATAACAGCGCTCTTTGCAGGACGTGGTTACAACATTGATTCGCTAACGGTTGCTCCTATTCCCCAAAGCAACTTTTCGCATATCACAATTGTTACCAAAGGCGATAAGCGTATCATTGAGCAAATCACCAAGCAACTCAACAAACTCGTCCCCGTGTTTAAAGTAATGGAACACGAAGAGATGATTGAAAAAGAGATGGTCATGGTGAAATTTTCAGTCAAAGAGCGTCTAAGCGATATTGCTGCTCTTTGCGGTGCTTACAATGGAGGTATCGTCAATGTTGGTACTGATATTGTCATTGCTATGGCAACCGATGAACCCAAACGCATCGAACACTTTTTGGAAGCTACGCAGATATTTAATCCCATCGAAGTCGTTCGTGGTGGCGTAGTGGCGATAGAGCGTTAAAGGAGTCAATATTACGACGATATTTGTCGTAATATATATTTGAAATGACAAAAACTTATTTTTTAAGATGATTTGCAAAAATGTGAATAAAATCTAAAGTTTTTATGATATAATCACATTTCATTCACATTGTGAAAATTAAATATTACCCATCAGGAGGTCATTATGGCTTTGGATACGGCGAAAAAGCAAGAGATTATTGCTAAGTATGCAAGAGGCGACAAAGATACAGGTTCAACAGAGATTCAAGTAGCTATCCTTACGGAGAGAATCAACTATTTGACAGAGCATCTTAAAATCAACAAAAAAGATCACTCATCAAGATTGGGTCTTTTGAAACTTGTTGGACAAAGAAGACGATTGATGAGATACCTCAAAAACACAGATTTGGCACGATACAACATCATCAAAGCAGAGTTAGGCTTACGTAATTAATTGCAATCTATCCGTATCGTACGATGCGGATAGTTACCTCCAAAAGTAATCATCTATTATAAAAATATTTAATTTTTCCTCTTCAAACACTTATATCTAATCATCTTTTAAGTACAATATCTCTTAATACCTACTATCAAAATAGTAAAAAATTTCTGCTAAAAGCATAGGAGAAAAGGATGTTTGAAATAGTTTCGCAAATGATTGTTTATTTGTTGATTGCTCTGTTGATTGGATACATTATTGGCTACCTTAATAGCAACAAAAAGTCCAATGAGGCAATAGAACACAATATGTACACCAAAGCCCAACACATCAATAAAGAAGCACGTATTAGGGCCAAGGAAGAGGTCAAAGCACTGGCACAACGACTCAAAACACACGAAGAGGCACGAATCAAAGCACAAGAAGAGGTCAAAGCCCTAACTCAACAACTCAAAACAGAAGAAGAAAAACACATTGAGCTAGAAGCCAAAGCACAAAAAGAGATAAAACGCATTGAGGCAGAGGCAAAAACACACGAAGAAGCACAAATCAAAGCACAAGAAGAGGTCAAAGCCCTAACTCAACAACTCAAAACAGAAGAAGAAAAACGCATTGAATTGGAAGCCAAAGCACAAGAGGAAACCAAGGCAATTGAGAAGGTTAATCCTATTGATGATATAACCCGTATCAAAGGACTAGGACCCAAAACCGCCAAAGCTTTAGGAATGATAGGTATTAGCACTTTTAATCATATCATTGCACTTACCGATGAAGACAAAATCACTATTAGCAAAAAAATTCACGGACGACTCAATATTGATAAATGGGCATCACAAGCTCAAAAAATCAAAGCCGAGGATGCACAATCGCATGAAAGTTGAAATTCAATCTCGTCCTATGGGAGAGTACGGTACTAACTGCTATATCGTAAGCGTTGAGGGTAAAGATTTCATAATTGACCCAGGGGTTGGAGCGACAGCGTGGGTCAAAGTCCATGCCAAAAATCCCGTAGCCATTCTCAATACTCACGGACATTTTGATCATGTATGGAGCAATGCCCAGCTCAAAGAGGATCTCAATATCCCTATCTATATCCAAAAATCCGATGCCTTTATGCTCACACGAGACCCCATAGGGCGAGGTGTTCCACCCTCCAAAGCCGATATTGAAATCGAAGGAGATAGCGTAGTCTATATTGATACCATTGCGGTAAAATATATCCATTTTGCAGGACATACACCTGGTACGAGTGTCATTGAGATAGGCGATAATTGGTTTTGCGGTGATTTTTTGTTTCAAGACTCCATTGGACGATGGGATTTTCCCTTTTCAAGTGCCAAAGACATGATAGCTTCACTCCAAAAAGCCAAACAAATCAAAGGCAATTTCACGCTCTATCCAGGACACGGTGGCACGACTACGCTCAAAGCCGAACAAAAAAATATGGATTGGTGGATTCGCAAGATAAGCAATTAAGTCGATTCATGGGAGTTGATTTGAAGCATCACCATTTTGGCAACCAATGCCAAAGCAACTACGCCAATACCTACAATAATAAAAAATTGATGAACCCCAAAGTGTGTCACCAGAGGATGAAAAACAATAGGTGAAAAAAATTGCCCCATAAACAAAGCACTCGTCAAATAGCCCGAAGATTTGATGCGTTTTTTGTGGTGGGCTTTGTGTAGTACCCACGCTGAGATATTCGTCATCATTAAACCACCCCCAAATCCCATAATAGGCGAAGTGAAAAAAAAGAGATAGAGGTTATCCACAAGCCCAATCAAAATAAATCCCATCCCAATAATGACCAAACCCATAAGATAGATAGAGACAAATGAAAAACGCCTTTTGAGCCTAGCAAAGCTTATCGCCCCTAAAGCATTGGAGACAAACGCCATAGCGATAATAGCCCCCGCCAATGTCCCACTTGCTCCAAATTCATTGATCATCAAAAAGGGCATTTGGGTAGGCATAATGTAAAAAAGCAACATCAAACCAAATGCCAAAAGATAAATTCCTCCCAAATGAGCCTTTTCTTGATGGTTTTGTGGCATTTGTGTGGGGTGTTCTACCTCAACTACATAACGCACAACAAAAGGGAGTATCAAAAAACCAATCAAATAGATACCAAAAGGATACCGCCAACTATTATCGCTAAGCAACCCTCCGCCAACAATAAAAACAATACCTCCTACAGATATAAAAGCACTCTGAAGCCCCATAAATTTGTGTCTTGCTTCACCCTCAAAATAGTCTCCCATCAGTGAAGTACTCACAATCATCAAAATAGCAACCGCTACCCCAAAAAGTGCACGTGAAGCCAAAAGTCCCTCAATTGTTTCGAGATACAACCCTGCACTTCCTGCTACTCCAAAGAGCAAAAGTGCCACAATGGCTGAAGGTTTTTTCTTGATACGCTCTACCATAAGCCCCAATAGAGGAGCCAATAGAGCGATAGAAAGCGAGGGAAGTGTAATCATCAAACGACTCAAAAATTCAATATTTACTTCGCCTTCAAAATGCTCACTTAGATGGGGCAACATCGTCACAATAGCCACATTGGACATCATTGTCATCATCGAAAGAAGCAACAACGTAAGCTTGGTAAGGGGATGGATAGAACTTAACACTTTGGCGACTTTGGCATTTTAAATTTTTGAGTGATAAACTCCCCTTGGGTATTAAAATAGATATAATGAAGCGTATCTTTGGGGATTTCTAGCCCTACAAGATAACGCAAAGCAAAATTGGCTTGAATCGAAGCGATGGTCATAACCATGGGCGTGGCAATACCCGCTGGAGTATGGTCGGAGATATTAAATACCCCAAAATCGCTCTGCTCAAAAAAGCAAATTTGCCCATTAAACTCCTCAACACTGGCATAAATCCACGGTGTATCGCTCTTTTTGGCGTAACTATCTATTTTTTGACGAGTGGGGAGATTGTCAGTAGCGTCTAAAATCAAATCGTAGCGGTGCGTAGTGCGTAAAGCAAAGGTATCAAAATCGATGTCGTAAGCGTTGGTTTGGACAAAAGGGGATTTGGACTCGATGAGGTGTGAAACCACTTGCGCTTTATTTTGTCCTTCATCTTTAAGTCCAAAGGCAATTTGGCGGTGGATATTGTGCAACGAAACGTTATCAAAATCAACCGTATCAACTCGCCCAATGCCACTCGAACCCAGTGCCATAGCCAAAGAGCTACCCAATCCTCCCGCACCGATAATCGCAATCGATTTTTCTTGCAAAGATTGTTGTCTCTCCTCTCCCCATAGCTCTATTTGGCGTTTGAAATAGTTGTTGTAGCGTTGCATTTTTTCTCCTATGCGTTTAAAGCGGCATAATACTCTACGACTCTTTGATCAACCTTAATTACCCGTTGCAAATAGTGTGTAATATCGCTGTGTGTCAAATCAATTTTGAGATTTTTGGGGTTGGTGGCTCGCGAGATAGCGACATAAAATTGACTTGGAGCAAAGATATGATCCACATTGCATACCAATTGTTCAATGCTCATTCCTTGGGATTTATGAATCGTCACACCGTAGGCAAGTTTGAGAGGAAATTGACTAAATGTCGCACTCGCCTTGCTATGAAGTCCTCCCTCGGAGTCAATATCAAGCTCCAAAAGCTCAAAATCATGACGCTCTACACGGATAATCTCATCCTCTTTGCGTACAGCAATGGTATCGTTTTCAATCGCTATGACAATACCTCTATCGCCATTGACAAAACGCCCCCACTTATTGACACTAAAGAGTACGGGAGCATCCACCTTGAGGGTAAGTGCGGAGGAGACTGGCAACATATTGACCCACTTATCAATGCGTTGAGTATCGAGTTTGGCATGGTTTTTGACATCGGCAAAGAGCAGTGTCTCTTCACTGGACAAAGCATCAAGACGCAACCTATTCATCTGCTCCACCTCGACGTTACGCCCAAAGAGATAGGTTGGTTCGTTTTGGTAAACCCCATGGTTGTCTCTAAGGCTTTGAAGATACTCTACTACCTCCTTATCGCATACGCCTAGGCGGATTTTGGAGAGTATCGCACCAAAATAGGCATCGCTGGTACGATAGATGGTGTCGAGTTCTATCACTTTGAGTTTAAGGTGACTCCAACTCTCGCTCTCAAAGGCATAGAGACGATTGGCAAAGAGCGTATGAGGAGAGCTTTGCCGTACAATGGGTGGCAACTGAAAAAAATCCCCCACAAGCATCAAACGTCCATTGTATCCCATACTCTCCAATCGGTAGCGAATCATATCAAGCATATCGCTACTAATCATTGAAATCTCATCAATCACAATCAAATCAATCGTTTGCATTATCTTTTTGAGTTGTGTTAGACGCTGTTTATTGCGTTTGTCCAGATTTTTAAGCTCTTCAAAATTGGAGCTAATACCAAAGATAAAAAAACTATGGACGGTAAAACCCCCGATATTCACCGCCGATACACCTGTGCTTCCTAACGCTACTACTTCTTTGTTGTTATGCTCTTTGTAGTACTTAATGATTTCGGTTGTAAGGTAACTTTTGCCCACTCCCGCCCCACCTGTCAAAAAAACATTACTATTTTCAAGAGTATTTAAAATATCGCTCAAACTACTCATAGATAATCACTCTTCCCTCTTCATCCACGCCAATTTTTTGGGCTTCTATGAGTGTGCTAAGTTGGCGTTTATAGCTCTTTTTGCTCATTTTGAAGTAGGTTTGAATATCTTGGGGAGTACTTTTGTAGTTCATATTGGGATGGGCTTTGAGTAGCTCCAAAAATTCATCGTGGAGACTTTGCGTTTTGCCAATGGGTTGCAGCGAGAGATCCAATTTGCCATCTTTTCGCAACGCTTTGATATAGGCTACTTTTCTATCACCTACCGCAATAGGCTCGAATATTTCATTAGCAAACAGCATCCCTTCGTATTTATTATCGGCAATGACTTTGTAGCCTAGAGGCGTTTGGGCGATAATGATAATATCAAGCTTTTGATTTTTGGCTAGTCCGCCTAAATCTCGCACGATATATTTACCGATTTTGTGCGTCCCATAAAGCCTAAGCGTCTCCTCATCTTGACAAACCCGCAAAATAAAATATTTGTCGATATTGAAGTAGGCTTTTTGTTGTGAAAGCGGTACAAAGAGGTCTTTGAGTAATCCCCAATCCACAAAAGCCCCATATTGTCGATAATCAACGACTTTGGCATAAAAATACTCACCCAATAAAGCATAAGGTCTTTGAGTAGTGGCTACCAATCTATCCTCGGAATCGTGATAGATAAAGACTTCAAGTTCATCATCTGGTTTCATATTGGGTGTGCAGTAGGCATTAGGCAAAAGCACCTCTTCTTGAGCTTGGGATTCCAAAAAGAGTCCAAAATCGCTCTTTTTATAGACTCTTAGCCGATTGATTTTGCCCACTTCTATACTTTGGTTTATCATCTCTTTTTCCATATTTTTTGCACATTATACCTAAATAGTTTTTTTTTAATATTTTTTCGCTATAATTGAAATTAATTAATATCAATCCCTATCGTAGAGAATCAACACTATGCTAAAGTTTTTATTTGCTATTATCTTTTTTTTGTCTATTATTATGCTCAATCTCTTCACTACACCCCCAAAGCAAGAGAATACGGCACTCTACTACGGCAAAAAATTTGAATTTAGCGACACTGAAAACAGGACGCAACCTACCTTATCTTCGCAACCCAAAGTCACCGACCATACCAAATACATCTACCTCTCTTTTGACGATGGACCACTCAATGGCAGTCAAAACATCAACGCCATAGCCTACAAATACCGTGTACCTCTTAGTGTCATGGTAGTAGGAGAGCATGTCTTTATGAGCAAAAATCAAAAACGCTATTTTCAAGACTATATTCAAAATCCCTTTATTGAAGTGGGCAACCACAGTTACTCGCACGCCAACAATCAATACTACTCGTTTTATTCCAAACCCAAAGAGGTTTTAAGTGATTTTAATAAAAGTACCCATCTATTAGCACTCCAAAACAACTTCATAAGGCTACCTGGTAGAAACGTATGGGCTATCAATAACAAAATCGACAATCATTACACCGAAACAACGGAGGCCGTTAAGCTGCTAAGCCAAAATGGCTATCAAGTCATTGGCTGGGATATCGAGTGGCATTACAATCGCAAAACAAAAGAGCCTACTTGCAGTGGACTAGAGTTTTTTATCCAACTTAAAAATCATTTTGAGTTGGATAAAAAACTCTTTACACCAAACAATATAGTTGTGCTTTTACACGATCCTATGTTTCGTAAAGATTCGACTGAATTGGAAAACTTTATCAAGCTCGTTCAGGCTCAAAAAGAGTATGTCATTGCACCGCTAAGCCGATATCCAAAACTTGATTTGGGTATCGGCAAAAATACTCCCCCTCCCGAAGAGGAGAAGAGAGCATCCAGAGGCTAAAAGCCTATCTACAATATCTTCTTCCAGCACTGTAACCGTTTCGGTAGTCGTAATAGTTTCTGTAGTTGTATTGATTGGCTCTGTATCCTCTGCAACCGTCTTTATAACCTGCTTTGTAGTAGTAGCTACCGTTATTGTAGTATCGGTTATTGTAGTTCTCTTTAGCCGCTACATTACCGACCACTCCGCCCACTACAGCACCTGCAACCAAACCTTTTTCGTATGATGTACAAGAGGTAAAACTAAACATTCCCACAATAGCAGCTGCTACGATAAACAATTTCGTAAGTTTCATCACGATTCCTTTGAGTTAAAATAGAGTTTAAGCAATTAAATTATGCTTAATTTAATTATATCATATTCCCAATTGTAAATGCCTAATTTTTTAGCACTTTTTATTCGCCTCATTCCATCCGTTACGATAATCGCTATTGCTCTTATAGCGATAACTATCTTGAGGAAAGTTATTGCACCTATCACGCATAGCATCCTCGTAATCCAATGTGTAATTTTGAGGAGTGGTAGCATATTTTGTACTCACCGCTTTGGTAGTTGCTTCACGCTTGGTACACGAATGAAGCAAAATCCCACCTATTAAGATTGCAAACCATATTTTTTTTTGATAGAGCATCAGTTTAACCCCACTAGTATCTTCTCATACACGCTTGTCTCCCTTCTTCCCAACCTCTTCGATATCCTCGTGAGTTGTTGTACTTGTATCGGTTGCGTGTGTAATAGGACTCCGAAGTTCTGCACCCGTGTTGATAACCCAATTGATATTCACCCTGGGAGTAGCGATTGTTGTAGCCTCGCGCGGGTGGTGGTGCGTTGTAGCCTCTATTGACTCTTCTAGTACAATCTCGCTCTCCTGCCAACCATCCCAAACGGTAGCGGTTGTTGTTGTTGAAGGCGTAACGATTCTTTTGCCAATATCCTTTAGCAGAGCTACACCCATGATCATAACCTCTAGTGTAGCCGTTGGCTTGGATAAATGTAATACTCATCACAAACACCGCAATGAGTACTAATAGCTTGGAAATTTTCACAATGACTCCTTTTATGGAACAAAAACACACAAAAAACTCTCATCTTAATTGTAGCATAAAAACTCTTCATTTTGACTTCCTAGATACCTCTAAAATCTTTTTAAAATCTTCCAAAAATAGCACCAATCGATCGCTGGGTATTGAGACGTACTCCTCTTGCATGACAAAGATATTGCCCTTTTGTATTGCGGGGATAGGAAGCTGTGACCATGCTTGTTTGATAACCTCTTGCGAACGGTTGGAATTGGGGGCTAGGATAATGAGAATATCGGCTTGGGTTGCGATGATGTTTTCGTAGCTCAAAATGGGTTGTTGGGGGAGCTTTGAAGCATAAGCGTTGTGATTGCCACTTATCTCAATAATATCGTGCAAATAGAGTCCATGCCCCACAATAAAAACACCCTTTTGAAAATCAATCGTATCGCCAATGACCATCAAAATTTTTTGATTGTGCGTGATACCTTGGAGGCTTTTGAGCTGGGTTTGGATACGCTCTACGATACTTTTGGCACCTTGTGGGTTGCGGAGAAGTGTGCCTATTGTGATAATCCCCTCTTGGATGCTTTGAAGTCTATCGACATTGATAAGTGCATAGCCAATACCAAACGCCTCCAAATGTTTAATGAATTTGGTATTGTGGGGTTGCATAATCACGAGTGTGGGTTTGAGCTTAAGCAACGCCTCGAAAGAGACATCAAAAAAGCCTCCCACTTTGGCTACCTTTTGACTTTGAAGTGGATAGGAGGCGTATTGAGTGTTGCCTACCACCCAATCACCTCTATCCATGGCAAAAATAAGTTCATTGATAGCGGGTGAGAGTGCTACAATACGCTCTTTGGCTTGTAACAAACCCAGCATCAACAAAACTCCCATGAAATGCCTAAAATTCAAATCGTATGCCCCCATAGATAGCCCGTGACGATGAGCCATAACCGTAAAACTCTTGATAGCGGGTATTTAAAACATTGTTGGCTTTGAGATAGAGTTTGCTTGTATCGCTCAAATCGTAGTCGATAATAGCATCAACAATACCGTATTTACCATTTTCTACTACCTCTGAAGTAAAATCGGGGTTGAATTTGAGATCTTTTTTGCTTCCGATATAGCGATAACTCGCCCCAATATGCCATCTGTCGAGGTGGTAATCGAGTGCGATTTTGAGACTATCTTGGGCGATGCGTAAAATATCCTCATCTTTGGCATCTTTGGCGTTGATACGGGTGTAGTTTAAGCTTAGCCATAGAGTATCTCCAAAGCTTTGTTTGTAGCCTACTTCAACGCCTTTGATTGTGTTTTTGCCTTGAGCGTTGATGTATCCGTTGCCAAAATCGATGCGATTATCTATCGTATTGTAAAAATATCGAAGATTTAGCCCACAATAAGCTACTCCCGCATCAAAGCTTTGCACTTTTTCTGGCGTAAGAGTGCTGTTACCCATCTTGCCCCATGAGGTGTCGGGTGCATAGAGTTGATAGAGTGTAGGGACATTGTACGCCGTGGCGTAGTTGGTACTGATACTTAAATCCCTATTAAGAGCGTGTTTAATCCCTAGTTTAATCGTTGTTTTATCTTCAAATGTATCATAAGAGTCGTGTCGAATCGACTCGGTTATCACA
The DNA here is from genome assembly GCA_020726085.1 of Sulfurovum sp. Classification (GTDB taxonomy): domain Bacteria; phylum Campylobacterota; class Campylobacteria; order Campylobacterales; family Sulfurovaceae; genus FS08-3. Next base: position 1,395 of record DYTG01000024.1, on the reverse strand, counting down.
CTCTTGCCTACAGTATTGGTATTGGTGATACTCAACGAGGCGTTGGCGTATTTTTGATCAATAGCGTTGGCGTGTTCAAACGTTTTGTAGAGGGCTTGAACCGCAAAAAAATCTTTTTGGTTGTAATGCCTATTGAATCTAGCACCTATCTCTTGCGTTTGCCCATCGTACCTTGGCACTCCCCACAACTCATCAAGATACTCTCTAGCAAAGGTGGACTTTTGTCCGTAGAGTTCAAACTCTCCCCAGTCGTTATAATGCGTATATTTGATGCGATAAAATCTATCTTGGGTATCGACATCATAGACTCCATCGGGGTCTCCAAATGGGTCTGACTTCAATGCGGTATCTATCATCTTAAAGAGTGCCTCTAGTTGGTTGTTTTTATCGATACGAAGTCCCATTTTGAGCGATGCAGTGCGGTTGTTATAGGCATCGGCTTCATAATCTTTGGGATTTTGTTTGGGAGGTACGAGGGAGCTAAAGGAGTCGGATTTGAGTTGACTGTGGTTGAGATTGATGTAAAAACGCTCACCTTGATGGCTTAGGTTGAGTTTGGTCTGATGAGTCGCAAAGCTTCCGATACTCCAATCCAAACTCCCGTGTGTTCCTTGAGGGGGCGTTTTAGTGATGATATTAATGACTCCACCACTGGCATTGCTCCCCCAAATAGCACCTTGAGAACCTTTGAGGATTTCGATACGTTCTATATTGTCAAGTAGTAGATGTTCCAATGGCGAGGTGTTGTTGATCGTCGAGGGGTCATTATAGCTCATGCCATCAATCAAAATGAGTATATTTTTACCGCTCATCCCATCAATAGTAACGGTTGATTGCGTTCCCACTCCTCCACTGCTTTGAATATCGACTCCACCGATAGACTTAAGGGCATCATTAAGATTGATATACTCTCTATCATGAAGCTCATGAGCGTTTATTATCTCCAAAGCAGTGGTTGTAGTAGTGATATTTTGAGGGGTATTACTGGGTGTCGTGACATCAATTTTGCCCAAATAAATCGGCGAAGCGTGCAGACTCAAAAGAGTGCTTAGGCTCAATAGGGTTGTTTTGTGCATAGTTTTTCCTTAAATTATTATTTTGTTTTGGATTGTATGTTGGCGTTTAATTGCAGTGCAATGAGTCTGATTTTAAGCGTTTGGATGCGTTGCAAATTGAGCATCTTTATAGCGTAAGCAAAAGCACTCAGCGTTGCCCCTACCGTAGAAGCCATAATGCCAAACAAACTAAAATAAGCCTTAGGTATATAGAGCATAATCCCTCCCTCCTTTCATGAAATTGAGGGGGCAATTATACTAAAATAACTTTGAAAAACCCTATTGTATCTTTTTGAACTCTTCAAACAAACCAATATTATCAATTGTTTCAATGACGAGT